>NZ_JBHUAF010000081.1:0-27266 GCF_042789895.1 Kitasatospora sp. NPDC056783 | reverse complement strand
GAACGGGAGCGGGCGCCGCTTCGAGCGTCGAGGGCCTCAGTCCTGGACGGCGGCCTTCAGCTGCTCCACCCGGTCGGTGCGCTCCCAGGTGAAGTCCGGCAGCTCACGGCCGAAGTGGCCGTACGCGGCGGTCTGGGAGTAGATCGGGCGCAGCAGGTCCAGGTCGCGGATGATCGCGGCCGGGCGCAGGTCGAAGACCTCGGAGACGGCCTTCTGGATGGCGAGGACCGGGACGGTCTCGGTGCCGAAGGTCTCCACGAACAGGCCGACCGGCTCGGCCTTGCCGATCGCGTACGCGACCTGCACCTCGGCGCGGCGGGCGAGGCCGGCGGCGACGATGTTCTTCGCCACCCAGCGCATCGCGTACGCGGCCGAGCGGTCCACCTTGGACGGGTCCTTGCCGGAGAAGGCACCGCCGCCGTGGCGGGCCATGCCGCCGTAGGTGTCGATGATGATCTTGCGGCCGGTGAGGCCGGCGTCGCCCATCGGGCCGCCGATCTCGAAGCGGCCGGTCGGGTTGACCAGCAGGCGGTAGCCCTCGGTGGTGAGCTTGATGCCCTGCTCGGCCAGCGCCTTCAGCTCCGGCTCGACCACGAACTCGCGGATGTCCGGGGTGAGCAGCGACTCCAGGTCGATGTCACTGGCGTGCTGGGTGGAGACGACCACGGTGTCGAGACGGACGGCCTTGTCGCCGTCGTACTCGATGGTGACCTGGGTCTTGCCGTCGGGGCGCAGGTAGGGGATGGTCCCGTTCTTGCGCACCTCGGTGAGGCGGCGGGAGAGCCGGTGCGCCAGGGTGATCGGCAGCGGCATGAGCTCGGGCGTCTCGTCGGACGCGTAGCCGAACATCAGGCCCTGGTCACCGGCGCCCTGCTTGTCCAGGTCGTCCTCGTCGCCCTCGACGCGGGCCTCGTACGCGGTGTCGACGCCCTGCGCGATGTCGGGCGACTGGGCCCCGATGGACACCGAGACGCCGCAGGAGGCGCCGTCGAAGCCCTTCTTGGAGCTGTCGTAGCCGATCTCCAGGATCTTGTCCCGGACGAGCTGGGCGATCGGCGCGTACGCCTTGGTGGTCACCTCGCCGGCCACGTGCACCTGGCCGGTGGTGATGAGCGTCTCCACGGCGACCCGGGACGTCGGGTCCTCCCGCAGGAGAGCGTCAAGGATGGTGTCGCTGATCTGGTCAGCGATCTTGTCGGGGTGTCCCTCGGTGACGGACTCCGAGGTGAACAGGCGGCGAGACACAGCGCTCCCTGGGGTTGCAGCGGCTGCTGACTGAAGTTGCCCGGGGGAACCCGGGCACTCCGGAAAGACTTGATTCCTGGAGTGTAACGGTCAGGTTCCGTCGAACGTCACCCGCTTCAGGAATTCTCGACCGCCACGCGAGCACTTTCGATCAGCTGCCAGCTGTTTCCAGCCGCTTCGCGACCAGGTCCCAGACCACGTCGGCGAGTGCCTCCTTCGGCCCCACCGGGACGGCCGTCTCACTGCCGTCCGCGCCCAGCACCACGGCCTCGTTGACGTCCGTGCCGAAGGCCTTGCCGTTGCCGACCTCGTTGACCACCAACAGGTCACAGCCCTTGCGGGCGAGCTTGGCCCGGCCGTTGGCGAGCACGTCGTCGGTCTCCGCCGCGAAACCCACCACGAGTTGACCCGAACGGGCCCGGTGGGCCGACAGCTCGGCCAGGACGTCGGGGTTGCGGACCAGGACGACGGGCGGCTGCTCGACCCCCTCGACCTTCTTGATCTTGCCGGCCGCGTACTCGGCGGGCCGGAAGTCCGCCACCGCCGCGGCCATCACCACGGCATCCGCGTCCCGGACGGCCGCCAGGGCCGCCTCGCGCAGCTCCAGCGCGGTCGAGACGTGCACCACGTCCACCCCGGCCGGGTCGGGCAGCTCGGCGTTGGCCGAGATCAATGTCACCCTCGCCCCGCGCGCCGCGGCCGTCACGGCCAGCGCGTAGCCCTGCTTGCCGGAGGAGCGGTTGCCCAGGTAGCGCACCGGGTCCAGCGGCTCCCGGGTGCCGCCGGCCGAGACCACCACGTGCCGGCCCGCGAGGTCGGTGGGCGCCGGCCCGCCGCGGCGCAGCACCGCCCGGCAGGCCTCGAAGATCGCGGACGGCTCGGGCAGCCGGCCCTTGCCGGTGTCCTTGCCGGTGAGCCGCCCGACGGCCGGCTCCAGCACGATGACGCCCCGGCGGCGCAGCGTGGCCACGTTGTCCCGGGTGGCCGGGTGCTCCCACATCTCGGTGTGCATGGCGGGCGCCAGCACGACCGGGCAGCGGGCGGTGAGCAGGGTGTTGGTCAGCAGGTCGTCGGCCAGGCCGTGGGCGGCCTTGGCGATCAGGTCCGCGGTGGCCGGGGCGACCACGACCAGGTCGGCCTGCTGCCCGATCCGCACGTGCGGCACCTCGTGCACGCGCTCCCAGGTCTCGGTGGCCGCCGGACGCCCGGACAGCGCGGCCCAGGTCGCCTCGCCGACGAAGTGCAGCGCGGCCGCGGTCGGCACCACGGTGACCTGGTGGCCGGACTCGGTGAAGCGGCGCAACAGCTCGCACGCCTTGTACGCGGCGATCCCGCCGCTCACGCCGAGGACCACGCGGGGGGCGTCCACAGTCACGTACCGACCTTTCTCCCGATCCGGAACGGGCCCACCCTACGGCCCCTCGGCCGGGCCCCGCACCGCGCCCTCCCCCGGCGCACGGCACAGCGCAGCGCAGGGCACACGGCACACGGCACACGGCACGGAAACGCCGAAGGGCCCGGCGGAAACGATTCCGCCGGGCCCTCCCGGAAATTCAGCGACTGCCTCAGGCAGCCTCGATCGCCTCAGCGGTCAGCATGCCCGCGTTGATCTCGCGCAGCGCGATCGACAGCGGCTTCTCGTGCACGTGGGTGTCGACCAGCGGGCCGACGTACTCCAGCAGGCCCTCGCCGAGCTGGGAGTAGTACGCGTTGATCTGACGCGCGCGCTTGGCGGCGTAGATCACGAGGCTGTACTTGGAGTCGGTGGCCTCGAGCAGCTCGTCGATCGGCGGGTTGATGATGCCCTCGGGCGCGGTCATGGAAGAGGACACGCTAAAACCTTCCGAAAGGATGGAAAAGACAGACAGGTCAGGCTACACCGAGCAAGGCTAGCAGTTCGGCCGCTACCTGCTCGACGGAGGTGTTGACAAGGGTCGTGTCGAACTCGGTCTCGGCCGCGAGTTCGACCTTGGCCGCCTCCAGCCGCTTCTCGATCACGTCCTGCGACTCGGTGCCCCGGCCGGTCAGCCGGCGGACCAGCTCGTCCCAGCTCGGCGGGGCCAGGAAGACCAGCTGCGCCTCGGGCATCGACTCGCGCACCTGCCGGGCGCCCTGGAGGTCGATCTCCAGCAGCACCGGCTCGCCGCGCTCCAGCTTCTCCAGCACGGCCGCACGCGGGGTCCCGTAACGGTTCCCGGCGAACTCGGCCCATTCCAGCAGCTCGCCGTTGGCGACCAGCTTGTCGAACTCGTCGTTGTCGACGAAGTGGTACTGGACCCCGTTCTTCTCGCCGGGCCTCGGGTGGCGGGTCGTCGCCGACACCGAGAGCCAGACCTCGGGGTACATCTTCCTCATATGAGCGACGACCGTGCTCTTGCCGACCCCCGAAGGGCCGGAGAGCACGGTCAGCCGCGGACGCTCACTCATGCACCGATTATCCCGGATCGCGGACGATCCTGGGACCACGGGGCACGGTCAGGCGGCGCCACCGCCGAACTCCCGCTCCAGGGAAGCGATCTGGTTCGTACCGAGGCCACGGACACGGCGGCTCTCACTGATGCCGAGGCGCTCCATGATCTGCTTGGCGCGGACCTTGCCGACGCCCGGAAGCGACTCCAGCAGTGCCGAGACCTTCATCTTGCCGATGACGTCGTTGTCGGCCTTGCCGGCCTTGATCACCTCGTGCAGGGAGGCGCCGGAGTGCTTGAGCCGGTTCTTCACCTCGGCGCGCTCCCGGCGAGCCTCGGCGGCCTTGGCGAGCGCGGCGGTGCGCTGTTCAGGGGTAAGGGGCGGAAGGGCCACGCCGTTCACCTCAGGGTGTGGATGGATGGATGGAGCTAGGACTGGTTCGGTACCGAGGACACCGTCCGCAAGGGGGAACCACAAGGCCCTTGACCTGCGGGAGCCACGGAAATCGCGGCTCGCCGATGACCTATCGCCGGACACTACCCGGATTGCGGCGCCACGTCAGGAAAAGAACACGAAAAGTCCTGGTCAGCCAAGGCCGACCAGGACTTTCCAGGGCAAAATGACCGCGATTGCGAGACTTTGGCGGGCCGATGTGACGGCGCTCACGTCAACTCCCCGGCCACCGCGCGGTCCTGCGGACACTCCGCAGGGTGATCGCCCGACTACCTGAAGGAGGGGTTCCGCTACCGGTGCCCGTCCTGTCGGCCGTTCCCGGGTCCGCGCCGACCCACAGGACGGGCCCTACACGGCGTCCGCGAACTCCCCGACGAAGCGGTCCGCCGCCTCCCGCAGCGCCGTCACCGAGGGCCCGTGCTTGAGCACGTCCCGGCTGACGCTCGGCACCACGTTGCGCACCGAGGCGCCGAACACCCGCGGCAGGTCCGCCATGGTCGCGCCCTGGGCGCCGATGCCGGGGGCCAGCAGCGGGCCGTTGATGGCCAGGTCCACGCCCGCGTCGGCCAGCGTCGCGCCGACCACCGCGCCGAAGGAGCCGAGCGGCGCGGCGTCCGCGTTCTCGGCCGCCAGCCGGCGCAGCACCGTGGCCGCGACCGGCTCGCCGTCCGCGCCCACCGCGCGCTGCACCTCGGCGCCCTCCGGGTTGGAGGTGAGCGCCAGCGCGAACACACCGCAGCCCTGCTCGCGGGCCAGGTCCAGGGCCGGGCGCAGCGAGCCGAAGCCCAGGTACGGGCTGACCGTCACGGCGTCCGAGAACAGCGGGCTGCCGGGCGACAGGAAGGCCTCGGCGTAGGCGGCCATGGTGGAGCCGATGTCGCCGCGCTTGGCGTCCATCAGGACCAGCGCGCCGGCCGCCCGGGCCTCCTCGACGCTCTTCTCCAGCACCGCGACGCCCTTGCTGCCGAAGCGCTCGAAGAAGGCGGCCTGCGGCTTGAGCACGGCCACCCGGTCGGCCAGCGCCTCGACCACGGTGCGGCTGAAGGTCTCCAGCCCGGCGAGGTCGTCACCGAGCCCCCAGGCGGCGAGCAGGGAGGCGTGCGGGTCGATGCCGACGCAGAGCTGGCCACGGGTGTCGAGGGCCTGGCGCAGCCGGGCGCCGAACGGTGCGAGGGTCATGTCGTCCTTTCCAGAACCGATGTTTCCAGAACCGATGGGGGTGTTCACGAGCTGCGCACGGCGCTGCCGACGGCCGCGGCGAGGTTGCGGAAGCCGCCCTCGCGGACCTTGGCGGACAGGCCCTTGTGGATCCGGCGGCACCAGAACGGGCCCTCGTAGATGAAGGCGGTGAAGCCCTGGACCAGGTCGGCGCCGTGGACGATCCGCTGCCAGGCGTCCTCGGCGGTCTCGATGCCGCCGACCGAGACCAGGGTGAGCCGGCCCTCGGTGCGGGCGCGCAGCCGCTGGAGCACCTCCAGGGCGCGGGCCTTGAGCGGGGCGCCGGACAGGCCGCCCATGCCGATCTCCTCGACCCGGGCGGCGTCCGCGCGCAGGCCCTCGCGGCCGATCGTGGTGTTGGTGGCGATGATGCCGTCCAGGCCGAGCTCCAGGGCGAGGTCGGCGACCGCGTCGATGTCCTCGTCGGCCAGGTCGGGGGCGATCTTGACCAGCAGCGGCACGTGGTGCGCGGTGGTGCGGTCGGCGGCCTCGCGGACGGCCGTCAGCAGCGGCCGCAGGTGGTCCACGGCCTGGAGGTTGCGCAGCCCGGGGGTGTTCGGCGAGCTGACGTTGACCACCAGGTAGTCCGCGTACTTGGCCAGCCGCTCGGTGGACTTGACGTAGTCGGTGACGGCGTCGGCCTCCTCGACCACCTTGGTCTTGCCGATGTTGACGCCGGTCACCGGGGTGGAGCTGGTGTGCGGGCGGGCGGCCAGCCGGGCCGCGACCCGGGCCGAGCCCTGGTTGTTGAAGCCCATCCGGTTGATCAGCGCGCGGTCCTCGACCAGGCGGAACATCCGGGGCGCCGGGTTGCCGGGCTGGGGCTCGCCGGTGACGGTGCCGATCTCGACGTAGTCGAAGCCCAGCATGGCCAGGCCGTCGATGCCGACGCCGTTCTTGTCGAAGCCGGCCGCCAGGCCGAACGGGCCGGGCAGGTCGAGGCCGAGGGCGTTGGTGCGCAGGGCCCGGTCGCGCGGGGCGAGCACCAGCCGCACCAGGGTGCGCAGCCCGGGCACCGAGGAGGCGAGGCGGATCCAGAAGAAGGCGAGGTGGTGGGCCTTCTCCGGGTCCATCTTCTTGAACACCAGGTCGAACAGAAGCTTGTACAAGGGTGGATCAACTCCCGGATCACGAACCGGACTTGGGCATGGAAGTGGGGGGCACCCAAAGGCTCCGGTGCCCCCCACTGCGGTGGTGCTACTGGCGGCCGGCGTTGATCAGCTCGGCGTGCTCCTGGAGCGACATCACCCCGACCTCGTCGCGCAGCAGCCGGTCGATGCCCTGCACCGCCGCGCCCATCGCCTGGACGGTGGTCAGGCACGGGACGCCGCGCGAGACGGCCGCGGTGCGGATCTCGTAGCCGTCGAGGCGGCCACCGGTGCCGTACGGCGTGTTGATGATGAGGTCGACCTCACCCTCGTGGATGAGCTGGACGATGGTCCGCTCGCCGTTCGGGCCCTCGCCCTCGCTGTGCTTGCGCACCACGGTGGCGGGGATGCCGCCGCGCTGGAGCACCTCGGCGGTGCCGGCGGTGGCGAGCAGCTCGAAGCCGAGGCCGGCCAGCGCCCGGGCCGGGAAGACCAGGTTGCGCTTGTCCCGGTTGGCCACCGAGATGAAGACCTTGCCCTTGGTCGGCAGCGCGCCGTAGGCGCCGGTCTGCGACTTGGCGTAGGCCGTGCCGAAGACCTTGTCGATGCCCATGACCTCACCGGTCGAGCGCATCTCCGGGCCGAGGACGGTGTCCACCCCGCGGCCGTGGATGTCGCGGAAGCGGCTCCACGGCATCACGGCCTCCTTGACCGCGATCGGCGCGTCGGCGGGCAGCGTGCCGCCGTCGCCCTCGGCCGGGAGCAGGCCCTCGGCGCGCAGCTCGGCGATGGTGGCGCCGAGCGAGATCCGGGCGGCGGCCTTGGCCAGCGGCACGGCGGTCGCCTTGGAGGTGAACGGGACGGTCCGGGAGGCGCGCGGGTTGGCCTCCAGGACGTACAGGATGTCCCCGGCCATGGCGAACTGGATGTTGATCAGACCGCGGACGCCGACACCGCGCGCGATGGCCTCGGTGGAGGTGCGCAGGCGCTTGATGTCGAAGCCGCCGAGGGTGATCGGGGGCAGCGCGCAGGCGGAGTCGCCGGAGTGGATGCCGGCCTCCTCGATGTGCTCCATGACGCCGCCGAGGTAGAGCTCGGTGCCGTCGTAGAGCGCGTCGACGTCGATCTCCACCGCGTCGTCCAGGAAGCGGTCGATGAGCACCGGGTGCTCGGAGATCAGACCGGCGTGGCGCTCCAGGTAGGAGGCGAGCGAGGCCTCGTCGTAGACGATCTCCATGCCGCGGCCGCCGAGCACGTAGGACGGGCGGGCGAGCACCGGGTAGCCGATCTCGTCGGCGATCGCCTTGGCCTCCTCGAAGGAGAAGGCGGTGCCGTGCTTGGGCGCGGGCAGGCCGGCCTCGCTCAGGACGCGGCCGAAGGCGCCGCGCTCCTCGGCGAGGTCGATCGCCTCGGGCTGGGTGCCGACGATCGGCACGCCGTTGTCCTTGAGCGCCTGGGCCAGGCCGAGCGGGGTCTGGCCGCCGAGCTGGACGATCACACCGGCGAGCGGGCCGGCCTGCTGCTCGGCGTGGACGATCTCCAGCACGTCCTCCAGGGTGAGCGGCTCGAAGTAGAGCCGGTCGGAGGTGTCGTAGTCGGTGGAGACGGTCTCCGGGTTGCAGTTGACCATGACGGTCTCGTACCCGGCGTCGGCGAGCGCGAAGGAGGCGTGCACGCAGGAGTAGTCGAACTCGATGCCCTGGCCGATGCGGTTCGGGCCGGAGCCCAGGATGATCACGGCGGGCTTGGTGCGCGGGGCGACCTCGTTCTCCTCGTCGTAGGACGAGTAGAAGTACGGGGTCTTGGCGGCGAACTCGGCGGCGCAGGTGTCGACGGTCTTGAACACCGGGCGGATGCCGAGGGCGTGGCGCACCTCGCGGACGACGTCCGGCTTCAGGCCGCGGATCTCGCCGATCTGCTGGTCGGAGAAGCCGTGCCGCTTGGCGTGGCGCAGCAGCTCGGGGGTGAGCTCGTCGGCCTCGGCCAGCTCGGCGGCGATCTCGTCCAGCAGGAAGAGCTGGTCGACGAACCACGGGTCGATCTTGGTGGCGTCGAACACCTCCTCCGGGGTGGCGCCGGCCCGGACGGCCTCCATCACGGTGTTGATCCGGCCGTCGGTCGGCACGACCGCCTTGGCCAGCAGCTCCGCCTTGTCGCCGACGGGGCCGTTCCAGGAGAACTGGGAGCCCTTCTTCTCCAGCGAGCGCAGCGCCTTCTGCAGGGCCTCGGGGAAGTTGCGGCCCATGGCCATCGCCTCGCCGACCGACTTCATGGTGGTGGTCAGCGTCGCGTCGGCGCTCGGGAACTTCTCGAACGCGAACCGCGGCACCTTGACCACGACGTAGTCGAGGGTCGGCTCGAAGGAGGCCGGGGTCTGCTCGGTGATGTCGTTGGGGATCTCGTCCAGGGTGTAGCCGACGGCCAGCTTGGCGGCGATCTTGGCGATCGGGAAGCCGGTGGCCTTGGAGGCGAGCGCCGAGGAGCGGGAGACGCGCGGGTTCATCTCGATGACGATGACCCGGCCGTCCTCGGGGTCGACCGCGAACTGGATGTTGCAGCCGCCGGTGTCGACGCCGACCTCGCGGATCACGGCGATGCCGATGTCGCGCAGGGTCTGGTACTCGCGGTCGGTGAGGGTCATCGCCGGGGCGACGGTGATCGAGTCACCGGTGTGCACGCCCATCGGGTCGAAGTTCTCGATGGAGCAGACGACCACGACGTTGTCGTTCTTGTCGCGCATCAGCTCCAGCTCGTACTCCTTCCAGCCGAGGATGGACTCCTCCAGGAGCACCTCGGTGGTCGGCGAGAGGGTCAGGCCCTGGCCGGCGATGCGGCGCAGGTCCTCCTCGTTGTGGGCGAAGCCCGAGCCGGCGCCGCCCATGGTGAAGGACGGGCGGACGACGACCGGGTAGCCGCCGAGCGTGTCGACGCCGGCCAGCACCTCGTCCATGGTGTGGCAGATGACCGAGCGGGCGGACTCGCCGTGGCCGATCTTGGCGTTGACGGCCTCGACGACGCCCTTGAAGAGCTCGCGGTCCTCGCCCTTGTTGATCGCCTCGACGTCGGCGCCGATCAGCTCGACGCCGTACTTCTCCAGCGTGCCCGCCGAGTGCAGCGAGATCGCGGTGTTGAGCGCGGTCTGGCCGCCCAGGGTCGGCAGCAGCGCGTCGGGGCGCTCCTTGGCGATGATCTTCTCGACGAACTCCGGGGTGATCGGCTCGACGTAGGTGGCGTCGGCGATCTCCGGGTCGGTCATGATCGTGGCCGGGTTGGAGTTCACCAGGATGACCCGCAGGCCCTCGGCCTTGAGGACCCGGCAGGCCTGCGTGCCCGAGTAGTCGAACTCGGCGGCCTGGCCGATGACGATCGGGCCGGAGCCGATCACCAGGACGGACTTGATGTCAGTGCGCTTAGGCACGCTGGGCCTCCATGAGCTTCACGAAGCGGTCGAACAGGTACGCGGCGTCGTGGGGACCGGCGGCCGCTTCGGGGTGGTACTGCACGCTGAAGGCGGGGACGTCGAGCGCCTGGAGGCCCTCGACGACGTCGTCGTTGAGGCAGACGTGGGAGACCTCGACCCGGCCGAAGGGGGTGTCGCTCACCTTGTCCAGCGGGGCGTCCACGGCGAAGCCGTGGTTGTGGGCGGTCACCTCGACCTTGCCGGTGGTGCGGTCCTGCACCGGCTGGTTGATGCCGCGGTGGCCGTACTTGAGCTTGTAGGTGCCGAAGCCCAGCGCGCGGCCGAGGATCTGGTTGCCGAAGCAGATCCCGAAGAACGGGGTCCCGCGCTCCAGCACGCCCTTCAGCACGGAGACCTGGTCGTCGGCGGTGGCCGGGTCGCCCGGGCCGTTGGAGAAGAAGACGCCGTCCGGCTGGACCGCGTAGATGTCCTCCAGGGTGGCGTCGGCCGGCAGCACGTGCACCTCGATGCCGCGCTCGGCCATCCGCTGCGGGGTCATCGCCTTGATGCCGAGGTCCAGCGCGGCGACGGTGAACTTCGCGGTGCCGATGGGCAGGGCTTCGCCGCCGGGACCGATCGCGGGCACCACGTAGGCCTCGGTGGTGGCGACCTCGGCGGCCAGGTCGGCGCCCTTCATCTCGGGCGCCTGCCGCACCCGGGCCAGCAGGGCGGCCTGGTCGGCCAGCGCCTCGCCGGAGAAGATGCCGCAGCGCATCGCGCCGCTCTCGCGCAGGTGGCGGGTCAGCGCGCGGGTGTCGATGCCGCTGATGCCGACGACGCCCTGCTTGACCAGTTCCTCGTCGAGCGAGCGGCGGGAGCGCCAGTTGGAGGCGACCCGGGCGGGGTCGCGCACCACGTAGCCGGCGACCCAGATCCGCTGGGACTCGTCGTCCTCGTCGTTCCAGCCGGTGTTGCCGATCTGCGGGGCGGTCATCGCGACCACCTGGCGGTGGTACGACGGGTCGGTGAGGGTCTCCTGGTAGCCGGACATGCCGGTGTTGAAGACCGCCTCGCCGAAGGTCTCGCCGATCGCGCCGTAGGCCTGGCCGCGGAACGTCCGGCCGTCCTCCAGGACGAGCACGGCAGGCACTCGTTCCCGCCGTTGGCGCTGCGTGGTGGGGGCAGGTGCGGTCATTGCGCGGCCTCTTCCGTCTTCGTCTTCGTACGTGTTGCGAGCCGAGTTACCGCCTCGACCCAGGCGGCGTGCTCATCGGGGTGGTCGGCCCGGAAGCCGGAGTCCAGCTCGGTTCCCTCGTGCGTCCAGGTGACGACGAGCAGCCCGGAGGGGACGACCTTGCCGGCGATCCCGGAGTCGGTGCGGGCCCCGGTCAGGTGCGCGGCCGGGATCCAGAAGTCGACGTCCCCGGGGCGCTGCACCAGCAGGCCGTCCTCGCCGAGGGTGAGGTCGGCGCGGCTGCGGGTGCCCAGGCCGTGCGCGACGACCCGGTCGAGCCAGTTCCCGGCGGTGGTCGTGCCGTGGTACCGGCCGCTGGTCTCCAGGAGGGTGCGCCCGGCGCGGGCCGGCACCGCCGGCAGCGGCGGGATGCCGGACTGGAGGGTCCGGCGCCAGTTCCAGCCCTGGCGCATCAGCCAGTAGACGAGGCCGATCACGATCAGCAGCCCGATCGACCAGCCGATGTAGGCGGGCCAGTCGGTGACCTTCGCCTGCTCCTGGGCGAGCGTGGCGTGGTCCATCACTCCGTGCCGTCCTGCTCGACCAGGTCGCCGGCCAGGACGGTGGCGCGGCCGCGCAGGAAGGTGGCGTGCACCCGTCCGGGCAGGTCCAGGCCCTTGTAGGGGGTGTTGCGGCTGCGGGTGGCGAAGCTGTCCGGGTTCACGACACCACGGTACGCGGGGTCGAAGAGCACCAGGTTGGCGGGCTCACCCACCGAGACCGGACGGCCGTGGCCGGCGAGGCGGCCGATCCGGGCCGGGCGGTGCGACATCCGGTCCGCGACGCCCTCCCAGTTCAGCAGGCCGGTGTCCACCATGGTCTGCTGCACGACCGACAGCGCGGTCTCCAGGCCGACCATGCCCATCGCGGCCACGGCCCACTCGCAGTCCTTGTCCTCGGCCGGGTGCGGCGCGTGGTCGGTGGCGACGGCGTCGATGGTGCCGTCGGCCAGCGCCTCGCGCAGCGCCTGGACGTCCGCGGCGGTGCGCAGCGGCGGGTTGACCTTGTAGACCGGGTCGTAGCTGCGGACCATCTCGTCGGTGAGCAGCAGGTGGTGCGGGGTCACCTCGGCGGTGACGTCCCAGCCCTTGGACTTGGCCCAGCGGACGATCTCGACCGAGCCGGCCGTGGAGAGGTGGCAGACGTGCAGCCGGGAGCCGACGTGCGCGGCGAGCAGCACGTCGCGGGCGATGATCGACTCCTCGGCGACGGCCGGCCAGCCGCCGAGCCCGAGCTCGCCGGAGACCTGGCCCTCGTTCATCTGGGCGCCCTCGGTCAGCCGCGGCTCCTGGGCGTGCTGGGCGACGACGCCGTCGAAGGCCTTGACGTACTCCAGGGCGCGGCGCATCAGCACCGCGTCGTCCACGCACTTGCCGTCGTCGGAGAAGACCCGGACGCCCGCGGCGGACTCGTGCATCGCGCCGAGCTCGGCGAGCTTCTTGCCCTCCAGGCCGACGGTGACGGCGCCGACTGGCTGCACGTCGCAGTAGCCGGACTCCTGGCCGAGCCGCCAGACCTGCTCGACCACGCCGGCGGTGTCGGCCACCGGGGTGGTGTTGGCCATCGCGTGCACGGCGGTGAAGCCGCCCATCGCGGCGGCCCGGGTGCCGGTGAGCACGGTCTCGGCGTCCTCGCGGCCGGGCTCGCGCAGGTGGGTGTGCAGGTCGACCAGGCCGGGCAGGGCGACCAGCCCGGTGGCGTCGATCTCGATGTCCGCCGTGGCCGTCAGGCCGGTGCCGATCTCCTTGATCACGCCGTCGGCGAGGAGGAGGTCCTGCGGGGCGCCGCCCAGGATGCCGGCGTTGCGGATGAGGTAGCTGACCATGTTGCCGGTTCGCTCGCTGCGCTCGTTCACTGGGCGGTCTCCACGGAGTCGGTACGGGGGGCGTCGGTGAGGGTGGCTCCGCCGAGGAGCAGGTAGAGCACGGCCATCCGGATCGAGACGCCGTTGGCGACCTGTTCGATCGCGGTGCAGCGCGGCGAGTCGGCGACCTCGGCGGTGATCTCCATGCCGCGGACCATCGGGCCGGGGTGCATCACGATCGCGTGCTCGGGCAGCTGGGCCATCCGCCGGCCGTTCATGCCGTACCGGCGGCTGTACTCGCGCTCGGTCGGGAAGAACGCGGCGTTCATCCGCTCGCGCTGCACCCGCAGCATCATCAGCGCGTCCGTCTTGGGGAGCACGCTGTCCAGGTCGTAGCTGATCTCGCAGGGCCAGTTCTCGACCCCGATCGGCAGCAGCGTCGGCGGGGCGACGAAGGTGACCTGCGCGCCGAGGGTGTTCAGCAGGTGGACGTTGGAACGGGCGACCCGGCTGTGCAGGACGTCGCCGACGATGGTCACCCGGCGCCCGGCCAGGTCGTTGCCGCCGCCCGGGTTGAGGTGGCGGCGCATGGTGAAGGCGTCGAGCAGCGCCTGGGTGGGGTGCTCGTGGGTGCCGTCACCGGCGTTGATCACACTGCCGTGCAGCCAGTCGGACTGGGCGAGGCGGGCCGGCGCGCCGGAGGCGTGGTGGCGGATGACCACCGCGTCGGCGCCCATCGCCTGGAGGGTCAGCGCGGTGTCCTTGAGGCTCTCGCCCTTGGAGACGGAGGAGCCCTTGGCGGAGAAGTTGATGACGTCGGCCGAGAGGCGCTTCTCGGCGACCTCGAAGGAGGTCTTGGTGCGGGTGGAGTCCTCGAAGAAGAGGTTGACGACGGTGCGGCCGCGCAGCGTGGGCAGCTTCTTGACGGCCCGGCCGGAGAGCTGGGCCAGCTCCTCGGCGGTGTCCAGGATCAGCAGCGCGTCGTCGCGGCTGAGATCGGCGGCGGAGACGAGGTGGCGCTTCACGCGGTTTTACTCCGGGAGGTGTTCGGAAGACTGGGGGGCCAGGGCCTGCGAGCTGCGGGCGGCGTAGTCGCGGTCGCCGACCAGCACGGCGTCCACGCCGTCGCTGTCGGACAGGCGCACCTGCACGGCCTCGCGCAGCGAGGTGGGGAGGTTCTTGCCCACGTAGTCGGCCCGGATCGGCAGCTCGCGGTGGCCCCGGTCGACCAGGACGGCGAGCTGGACGGCGCGCGGGCGGCCGATGTCGCTCAGCGCGTCGAGGGCGGCGCGGATGGTGCGGCCGGAGAAGAGCACGTCGTCGACCAGGATGACGAGCTTGCCGTCGATGCCGCCGGGCGGGATCTCGGTGTGCTCCAGGGCGCGGGCGGGCTTCAGCCGCAGGTCGTCCCGGTACATGGTGATGTCCAGGGTGCCCAGCGGGATCTCGCGCCCGGTGATCTGGGCCAGCCGGCCCTGCAGGCGGCGGGCGAGGTGGACGCCCCTGGTGTGGATGCCGAGCAGCACGACGTCCTCCGCGCCCTTGGCGCGCTCGACGATCTCGTGCGCTATCCGGGTGACGACCCGGGCGATGTCCGTGCCGTCCAGCACCTGGTGCGGCGGTCGCGGCGAGGTTTCATGCGATGTGGTCATGCCGAAGCGGACCTCCTTCCCCGCCTCACTGGACGGGCCTTAAAGGATGTCGGGAAAGCCCCCGCCGACCGGGCGCGGGCTTCGGTCATCCTACCAGCGCGCCGGATCGCAAACAGACGGCCATCATTCCGCTTCCCGGGGTTAACGCCCCGGACGCGCCGACGATGCGGGCCATTCGCACGACTGCCCCATTCGGCTTGACGCATCTACCTTACTCTACGTAACCTCACAGTGAGTTACGAGGCGGACGTCGAACCCACCGGTAACGGCGTCGGCCAATCGCCCGTGACCCACCACTGAACGCGAAGCAATCTCGTCCGGGGAGATCAATGTCCAGCGACTACGCGAAGCAACTCGGAGGCAAGCTCCGAGCGATCCGCACTCAGCAGGGTCTCTCCCTGCACGGTGTCGAGGAGAAGTCCCAGGGGCGCTGGAAGGCAGTCGTCGTCGGCTCGTACGAGCGCGGCGACCGTGCGGTCACCGTGCAGCGGCTGGCCGAGCTGGCGGAGTTCTACGGCGTCCCGGTGCAGGAGCTGCTGCCCGGCGGAACTCCCGGCGGCGCGGCCGAGCCGCCGCCGCGCCTGGTGCTCGACCTGGAGAGACTGACCCAGGTCCCTTCCGAGAAGGCCGGCCCGCTCCAGCGCTACGCCGCGACCATCCAGAGCCAGCGCGGCGACTACAACGGCAAGGTGCTGTCGATCCGCCAGGACGACCTGCGCACCCTGGCCGTCATCTACGACCAGTCGCCGTCGATCCTCACCGAGCAGCTGATCTCCTGGGGCGTGCTCAACCCCGACGCGCGCCGCGCGGTGCGCGAGGAGGACGCGGGCTGAGGCTCGCCACCCGGGTCCGGTCAACGGATCCAGGCATGACCCAGCAGGCGTTTTCCGCGTGCTGGCAAGCAGAAACGTCACGGCGCGGCTCCCCGGTTCGGGGGCCGCGCCGCGGCGTTCGCGCACCGCCCGGCGTGGCGGCGGCCTCAGCAGACCGTTCCCAGGCCGTAGCCGGGCTGCGCCGCCACGCCGTCCAGCCGCACCGGCCCGTCGGCCGGCGCCCACTCCTGCCCGCCGCTCGACCAGGCCCAGGAGGCCGGCAGGTACTCCCCGCAGGTGGCGGCCGAGCCCTGCGAGCCGTGCAGCACCGCGACGCCCGGCAGCTCCAGGGCCAGCCCGGTGCAGAGCACCGCGCAGACCAGCTCCAGGTCCTCGTCGTTGATCCGGACCACGCCGTCCTCCCACTGGAGCACCCGCGCCGCGGCGCTCAGCGGCCCGCCGGGCGCGTCCACCCGCACCCGCAGCTCGTAGACGCCGGCACCCGCGCCCAGCAGCATCCGCCGGAACACCTCGCCGCCGCGCTGGTAGGCGGCGCGCACCCAGGCGGTGTGCTCCCCGTCCGGCGCGCCGGCGCCCCCGTACAGGCCCCCGTCGAGCAGCAGGTCGGCGTGGCAGAGCGTCAGGCCGTTCTCCCGGGCGCGCACCAGGCGCGGCGCGAAGTCCCCGGCCAGTTCCTCGCCCTGATAGGCGAGCAGCTGGGTCTGGAGGGCCGGGTTGACCAGGTAGCGGTCGCGGGCGGCGGGCTCGGCCGGGTCCAGGCCGTGCAGCACGCAGAACTCCTCGAAGTCCTGCGGGTGGAACATCCGGGCCCGGACGGTGTCGAACCGCTCCAGCGCCTCGGCCAGCAGGTCCGCGGTGTCGGCCAGGTAGCGCTCGTGGTCGGGTGCGTCGGAGATCCCCCAGGCGCGGGCCCGGGCGAAGTCCGCCGCGTTGGTCAGCACCCCGATGACGAAGGCCTGTTCGGCGCCCGCGGCCCGCTGCGGACCGTGCGGCGCCCGTACCGCGGGTCGTGAGCCGCCGGCGGTGCAGTCGGAGTTACGGCGGGCGCGACCCTTTTGACTCATCGGTGGCTCCTGGCTTCAGGGGGACGGTCGGCGGCTGGCGTGCCGCTGACCGTCTTCCTCCCCATCCGCGGGCGCCGCACACGTACGGCGTGTCACAGGAATGTAACCACAGGTAATGCGGGGCCCTTTTCCGGCCATCTCCCGGCCATTCCCCGGCCACCGGCCCGTCGGCCCGGCTCGGGCCCGCCGGGTCCGCCGGGTCCGGCTCGGGCCCGCCGGTCCGGTTCAGGCCGGCCGGGGTGCCCGGGCCAGCTGGCGGGACTGGGCGACCAGGCGGCCGGACTCGTCCCAGATCTCGGCGTCCTCCTCGAAGTAGCCGCCGGCCAGGTTGCGGGTCGCGTGGGTGACCCGCAGCCAGCCCGGAACCGGCTTGGCCCGCAGGTGGACGGTCAGCTCGATCGTCGGGGCCCAGCCCGGCATGCCGAGGTCGAAGGTGACCGGCGGCAGCGCGTCGGCGACCAGCAGGAGCAGCAGCGGGTCGGGCTCGCGGCCGTCGGCGAGCCGGAACCAGCCCTGGATCCGCCCGTTGCCGGAAGGCTGTCCGAGCGCCCAGCCGACGGTGGCCGGGTCCAGCCGCAGGTCGAACCGCTCCAGCAGGGCGGCCTGGGCGATCAGCTCCCTGGGCGCCAGTTCCATGCCGATGCACTCGTTCGGCGGCGGCAGCTGCGGCGGCAGCGCGGTGGTGCGCACCTCGCCGTCGGCGCTCGCGAGGTCGCCGTGGCTGGCCACCACCCGCAGCCGCTCGACGCCGCCCTGGCTGAGCGAGGCGGTTCCGGTGGACAGGCCGCGGCCGGTGCGCAGCACCTCGGTGCGGACGGTGGCCGGGCCGGGCCGGGAGGCGGACAGGTAGTAACCGCTGATCGACACCGGGTCCGGGTGGGTGTCGTGCTCCAGCGACAGCGCGTGTCCGGCGACGGCGAGCAGCAGGCCGCCGTTCACCCCGCCGCCGATCTGCCAGCCGGCGCCGAGTTCGGCCTCGTAGCGGCCCGCCTCCTCGGGGTGCCGGGTCAGGGCGATGCCCTGGTCGAACTCGCTGCGGGTCGCCGTGGTCATGTGGGGGGACCTGCCCTTCACGCGTGGTTCCGGACGTCAAGTTACTTACAAGTAGGCCCCAACCCTACGCCGCCGGGGTGAAACGCGAAACGGCCGCCGGGACCCTGTTCGGGGTCCGGCGGCCGTCCACGAGGTGCCCCTTACCGGCGGATGCCGGGCTTCAGCTCCAGGAAGCGGGCGAGCATGCCGTTGACGAAGGCCGGAGAGTCGTCCGTGGAGAACTCCTTGGCGATCTCGACGGCCTCGTCCAGGACGACGGCGTCCGGGACGCCGTCCTCCCAGATCAGCTCGTAGGCACCGAGCCGCAGGACGTTGCGGTCCACGATCGGCATCCGGTCGAGGGTCCAGCCCACGGCGTACTGCTCGATCAGGTCGTCGATGCGACGGGCGTACTGGACGTACCCCTCGATCAGCTCCATGGTGTACTCGCCGACCTGCGGGGTGCCCTCGTCGGGCTTGGGCTCACGGGCGCGAGCCACCCAGTCGGCGAGGACCTGCTGCGGGTCGACCCCGCGGTGGTCGGCCTCGAAGAGGATCTGGAAGGCCCGGGTACGGGCCTTGCTGCGTGCGGCCGACACGGACTTACTTCACCCGGCCGAGGTAGCTGCCGTCGCGGGTGTCGACCTTGACCTTCTCGCCGGTGACGACGAAGAGCGGGACCTGGATCTCGGCACCGGTCTCCAGCGTGGCCGGCTTGGTGCCACCGGTGGAGCGGTCGCCCTGGACACCCGGCTCGGTGTTGGCGATCTCCAGCTCGACGGAGGTCGGGAGCTCGATGTAGAGGACGGCGCCCTCGTTGGTGGCGACCAGGGCCTCGAAGCCCTCCAGCAGGTACTTGGCCGCGTCGCCGACGACGGCCGGCTCGATGGTCAGCTGGTCGTAGGTGTCCATGTCCATGAACACGTAGTTCTCGCCGTCCTTGTACGAGAACTGCATGCCGCGCTTGTCGACGTTGGCGGTCTCGACCTTGGTGCCGGCGTTGAAGGTCTTGTCGACGACCTTGCCCGTCAGGACCTCCTTGAGCTTGGTACGCACGAAGGCCGGGCCCTTGCCGGGCTTGACGTGCTGGAACTCGACGACGGACCAGAGCTTGCCGCCCTCGAGCTTGAGGACCATGCCGTTCTTGAGATCGTTCGTGGAAGCCACGGGCGCACTTACTCCTGTATAGCTGTCAAGGAACCAAGGGTTTGCGTCCTGTCGCCGACGGCCGTCGGGAGGCCGTGGTCACAGGGCGAGGAGCTCCTTGGTGGTGATGGTGAGCAGCTCGGGCCCGCCCTCTTCGAAGGGGCGCACGACGAGCGTGTCCTCGATCCGGACACCGCCCTTGCCCGGGAGGTGGACCCCTGGGCCGACGGTGACCGGCACGCGGCTGTCCAGTTTACCCATGTCCGCCGGGCCGAGGCGCGGCGCCTCCCGGATCTCCAGCCCGATGCCGTGGCCCACCGGGTGCGGAGAGGCCTCGGTGTGGCCGGCCGCCTCCAGGACCTGCCGGGCGGCCCGGTCGGGTACGCACTGCTCCACCCCTGGTCCGAGCGCCTCCCGCCCGGCCCGCTGGGCCCGGAAGACCAGCCGGTGCAGTTCCACCTGCCAGGGCGCCGGAGCGGCCCCGATCACGAAGGTGCGGGCGGTGGAGACGCCGTAGCCGCGGTACTGGGCGCCCATCACCACGGTCAGGAAGTCGCCCTCCTCCACCCGGCGGTCGGTCGGCTGGTGGGCGGCCTGGCCGGAGTGGCTGCCGGTGCCGACCGAGACCGGGAAGGCGGCCCGGTCGGCGCCGTGGTCGATCATCCGGCGCTCCAGCTCCATCGCCAGGTGCCGCTCGGTGCGGCCGACCAGGATCGACTCCAGCAGCTCGCCGAGCGCCTGGTCGGCGATCTCGGCGGCGATCCGCAGGTCGGCGATCTCGTGCTCGTCCTTGACCACCCGCAGCCGCTCGACCGTCCGGCCGAGGTCCACCAGCCGGGCCCCCTCGGCCCGCTCCGTCACCGCCCGGTGCCGCGTGACGGTCAGGTCGTGCTCCTCCACCGCCAGGCCCGACACCCCGGACCGGACGGCGGCGGTCGCGGCGGCCAGCGCGGTGTCCGACCCGGCCGCCACCGGCAGCCGGGTGACGTCCTGCGCGATCAGGTGTTCCCCGGTGTCGTCCGGCGGCAGGTCGTCCGGCAGCGCGAGCAGGGCCCGCTCCCTGGTCAGCAGCAGGGTCGCCCCGCAGGGCGCGCAGCCGGTGAGGTACCGCACGTTCGCCGCGCGGGTGATCAGCGCCGCGTCGGCCCCGGCCGCACCGCAGTGCTCCCTCACCCGCTCCCGCCGCCCCGCGTACGCATCCGCCATGCGTCGAGCCTACGAACCCCCGGCCCGAACCGCCCGCCGAGCACCCCCGCCAGAACCCCCGGTGCTCCTTGCGCGCCCCCGCGCGACCACTCGATCCGGCCAAAAACGGCCGGGTCGGCTCAGGACTCCCCGGTGGGCGTCCAGCGCTTCTCCACCCGGGCGAGCTTCCAGTACCCGATCGCGATCGCCCAGACCACCACGAACAGCCCGGCGATCGCGTAGCCGACGTTGTCCAGCGAGATGTCCGCGACGAACCCGGTGACCGGGTCGGTGAGGTCGAGCTTCTCGTGCAGCACCCCGACCAGCTCGATGGTGCCGATGATGAAGGCCACCGCGATCGACAGCCCTGTGATGGTCAGGTTGTAGTACACCTTCCGCACCGGGTTGGCGAAGGCCCACTGGTACGCGAAGTTCATGAACGTCCCGTCCAGGGTGTCGAACAGGCTCATCCCCGCCGCGAACAGCAGCGGCAGGCAGACGATCGCGTACCAGGGCAGCCCCGAGGCCGCCCCCGAACCGGCCATCACCATCAGGGTGACCTCCGTCGCGGTGTCGAAGCCCAGGCCCAGCACCATCCCCACCGGGAACATCTGCCCCGGCCGGGTGATCGAGCGGGTCGCCCGGTTCAGCACCCGGGCCATGAGGCCGCGCGAGTCGAGGTGCGCCTCCAGTTCCTTCTCGTCGAACTGCCCGGCCCGCATCGCCCGGAACACCTTGACGATGCCGAGCAGCGCCGCCAGGTTGAGCGCGCCGATCAGGTAGAGGAAGACACCGGAGGTGGTCGTCCCGACCACGCCGAGCCACTTGTGGGTGGTCGACTCGTCGTCCATCAGGGTGTTCGCCAGCTGCGCCCCGCCCGCCACCAGGGCGGCCATCAGCACCACCATCGAGGAATGCCCCAGGGCGAACCAGAAGCCCACCGAGACCGGCCGCTTCCCGTCCGCCATCAGCTTGCGGGTGGTGTTGTCGATCACCGCGATGTGGTCGGCGTCGAAGGCGTGCCGCATGCCGAGGGTGTACGCGGTGATGCCCAGGCCCACCCCGAAGACCTGGGTGCCGACCGCGTACCGCTCGGGCGCGACCAGGAAGATCAGGGTGCCGAAGGCCACCACGTGCAGGGCCAGGATCACCCCCATCAGCCCGGCCGTACGGACGGTGTCCTCCCGCCGCCACGCGAACGCGGGCAGCACGGAGGGGGCCGGCTTCGCCCCGGCGGAAGAGAATTCGGGCAGGGTCATCTGCGGATCACGCTCCAGCACCTCGTGGAATACCTCGTGAGATGCCGTGGCCGGTCTCCTGGCTTACGGGAAGCCCACACCCGCCTTCCCAGGCGCGCGAGGCGCCCAGTGGCTCATGGGTACGGACGGCGTTCCTCCGCGGACGGAGGGACGACCCGATCACAGTGGCGAGGGCCGCTCCGGGCTGGGACCCCTGAAGGTCCGTCACCGGAATTCCCGAGCACCACGGCGGGCTACACGGTAGGGGCCGGGCCCGACCCGTGCAAGGCCGGGCAGCCGCGGGGGTGGCCAGGATCACAGGGCCCGCGCGCCCGCACCCCGGCGCCCGGCCGTCCGCCACCCGGACCGGCCGGATCCCGCCGAGGGCGCGCCGCCACCGGACCGGATGAGTACGATCATGGCGTGCCGTCCCACCCCCACGTCTGGCCCGCCGACCGCTGGAACACCCGGCCGGTCAGGGCCCGCGTGCTGGCGGTCGCCCGCACCCTCACCTCGGCCACCCGGGTCCTGGACGTCCTCGCCCTGCTGAGCCCGGACGGCGTCGAGCGCTACTTCACCGTCAACCCCGGCTCCGCCTTCGCCGACCGCGCCCTGGACGAGTACCTGCACGGCCTGCCCGGTTTCACCGTGCTGGACTGGGAGGACGCCGTCCGCCGCCGCTTCGACCTGGCCGTCGCCTGCGCCGTCCACTCCTCCATGCACCGCCTGGACGCCCGCCTCGTCGTCCTCCCTCACGGCGCCGGCTACAACCGCCTGGTCACCGAGTCCACCGGCGACACGGTCAGCGCCGCCGGCCTGTCCCGGAACGAACTCACCCACCGCGGACGGGTGTTCGTGGACGTCCTCGGCCTCTCCCACCCCGAGCAGCTGGACCGGCTGCGGGTCTCCTGCCCCGAGGCCCTGGAGGTCGCCCACGTCGTCGGCGACCCGTGCTTCGACCGGATGCTCGCCAGCCGGCGCTCCCGGGACGGCTACCGCGCCGCGCTCGGCGCCGTCGACGGACGGCGGCTCGTCGTCGTCAACTCCACCTGGAGCGAGCACTCGTTATTCGGCCGCCGCCCCGACCTCCCCCAGCGGCTGGTCCGCCGGCTGCCCGCCGACGAGTACACCGTCGCCGTCGTGCTGCACCCGAACATCTGGAGCCGGCACGACCCGGAGGCCCTGCTCGACGGCGCCCGCCGGATGGGCCTGCGCCTGATCCCGCCCCAGCAGGGCTGGCAGACCGCCCTCGTCGCCGCCGACCTGCTGATCGGCGACCACGGCTCGGTCTCCTTCTACGGCGCCGCCCTGGAACGCCCCACCGTGCTCGTCGCCACCGGTTCCGGCGAACTCGACCCGCGCTCCCCCAGCTACGCCTTCGGCCAGGCCGCCCCCGCCCTCGACCCCGACGGCGACCTCGCCGCCCAGGTCGAACGGGCCCTCGCCCAGGACCCGGCCTCCCTGCGCGGGATCACCGACGGCTCGCTCGCCCACCGCGGCGAGTCCGCCCGGCTGCTGCGCCCGCTGCTCTACTCCTTCCTGGACCGGCTGGACGAACCCGCCGACGAACCGGCCCTGCCGCCCTACCCCAAGCCCGCGCCGCGTCCCGGAACCACCGAACGGCCCACCGCGTACGACGTCGAGGGCAAGAGCGAGGGGACGGAGGTGAGCCTGCGGCGCTACCCCTTCGACCCCGGCGACCACACCCCGCGCGGCTTCCACGCCCTGACCGACGACCACCCCGGCGACGCCCTGCGCTACACCGCCGAGGTCCTCGCCCGGACCGAGGTGCGCGCCGAACTCCCCGCCACCCGCTGGCTCACCCGCGCCGCCACCGAACTCCCCGGCCTCGCCGTCGCGGTGGCCGCCCTCGGCCCGGCCCGCCACCTGCTGCGGCTGCGCGGCGGCCTGCTCCTGGAGGCCCGCGCCGAACCGGACTGGGAACGCCCCGACCCCGGCGTCGACCCGCTGCTCCTCGGCTCCGCCGTGTCCTGCTGGCTCACCGACGGCGGCGACCCGGCCGGCCTCCCCGAGCACGGGCTCACCATCCGCACCGGCGAGCACCGCACCCGGGTGTCGTTCCGCACCGGGCCGTGAGCGCCGCCGGTGGACTACCCCGCCAGCTCCCGCAGCCGGGCGCGGCTGCGCTCCGCCGACGCCTCGTCGCCCCGCTCCTCGGCGAGGGCGACGAGCAGGGTGTGGGCCTGCGCCTCCTTCGCCGGGTAGCCGCGCTCTCCGGCCCGCCGGGCGCAGTCCTCGGCCTGGGCGACGGCCAGATCGATCCGGCCGAGCGCCTGCTGGGCCCGGGCGTGGACCAGCGGCAGCTTCATGGACATGTCGTCGTCCCGGGTCCGCTCCGCCTGGGCGGTGGCCTCCGCCAGCAGGACCAGGGCTTCCTCCGGGCGCCCGTCGGCGATCAGCGCCTGTGCCACGTTGTAGCTCTGGACGATCTCGCCGTGCTCGTCGCCCCGGTTCGCCTCCAGGGCCAGGGTGAACCGCTCCACCGCGTCGGCCGGGCGCCCGTCGGCCAGGCAGAGCAGACCGTCCGTCTCGTAGAGCACCCCGATGACCTGACGGTCGGTCACCAGCGGCACCTGTTCGGTGGCCAGCGCCAACTGCTCGGCGGCGAGCCGGTACTCCTCGCGCTCGTGATGGGCGCGGGCCAGCTGGTTGCGCATCCGGACCACGGCGTCCGGCCGGTTGTCCCACTGGGCCGACTCGACGCCCAGCCGGTGGGTCGCGATCCAGTCCTGGTAGAGCTTGCGGCCCTGGTAGAGCAGCCAGAGCGACTCGCAGAGCCGCCACACCTCGCCGTGCCACCCCTGCGCGGCCGCTTCCTCCACCACCGCGCGGAAGTCGGCCCGCTCGGCGTACAGCCATTCCAGGGCCGCGCTCCCGGAGGCGAAGCCGGGCAGGTCCCCACCGCTCGGGTCCTGCACCCGGAGCCTGCGCTCGGACATCACCCGGTCGGCGAGCGAGGCCCGGCCCCGGTAGTACGCCACGACACCGGCGAGGAGCTCCGTGCGGCCGGGCAGTTCCCGTGCCCGGCCGAAGGCGTGCAGCCGCACCACGTCGTGCGCCCGGAAGCGGTCCTCGGCGTCGTCGTCCCGCACCTCGTCCAGCAGGTGGACGCCCCGCAGTTCCTTGATCGCCCGCTCGGGCCGCTCCACGCCGACCGCACGCGCCAGTTCGGCGGACACGAAGGGGCCGGGGTGCACGCCGATCAGGTGGTAGAGCGCCCGCCCCTCCTCGGTCAGCCGCTCGTAGACGAGGTCGTACGTCGCGCCGAGGTCGCCCTCCTCCTCCAGCATCGCCAACCTGCCCTCCCGGTCGTGCAGTTCGGCCACCACCCGGTCGACCGGCAGGCCGTCGCGGTCCAGCAGCTGGCTGCCGACCGCGTTCAGCGCGAGCGGCAACCCGCCGCACAGCTCGACCAGTTCCGCCAGTTCCCCGTCGGTGCCCCGCCCGGAGCCCACCCAGCCGCGCACCAGCTCGGCACCCGCCGTGACGCTCAGCGGCCCGAGCCGCCGGACCTCCGCGCCGTCCGTCCGCAGCGCGGGCAACCGCCGACGACTCGCGACCACCACCAGGCCGCTGGACGGCAGCAGCGCGCGGACCTCGGCGGCGTGCTCGACGTTGTCGAGGAAGAACAGGCACCGGCGCTCGGCGGTGGCGGTGCGGAACGCCGTGAAACGCTCGGCCTCGACGGCCGGGGGCTCGGTGCCGAGGGCGCGCAGGAAGCCGGCCAGCAGCTCGGGGAGGTCCACCCCGCCCTGGTGCCGGTAGGCCCTCAGATCGGCGTAGAGGTCCCCGCCGGGAAAGTGCTCCCGGTACTCCTCGGCGAACCTGACGATCAGCTCGGTCTTCCCGACCCCGCCCAGACCGGTGAACACCACCAGCCCGAGCCCGCCCGCCCGGACCCGGTCCAAGGCCGCGGTCAGCGCGGCGAGTTCGGGCTCGCGGTTGACGAAGAGTCCGCGCGTCGGGCGGATCTGACGCGGCCTCGGCGGCCGCGTCCGCTCGTGGATGTGCAGCGAGCCGATGTTCCCCGCCTGCACCACGTGGCCGCTCACCGTGACGTCCGACATGGTGTTGACGACCTCGTGCCGCTCCATCCGCTGCTCCCTCCGGCCGGTCGGCCCCAGCCTACGGGCTGGGCGACCGGCCCGAGGGGCACTCGGCGTCACCGGGGGGTGATCTCACCCATCTCCGCCCAGCCGTCCATGCCGGGGATCTCGGTCGAGACGATCCGCGGCTTGGCGGACACGGCGTACGACAGGTCCTCCATGGCCTTGACGAAGTGCGCGGACTCCACGTGCGCCTTGCCCGCGTCGCCGTCGCGGAACGCCTCGACCAGGACGAACTCGTGCGGGTCCTCGACGCTGCGGGACCACTCGAAGAAGAGGTTGCCCGGCTCGTTGCGGGTGGCCCGGGTGAACTCGTCGACCAGGTCGAGCCAGCCGTCGACCAGGTCGGGGCGGACCGGGAACTTGACGGTGATGAAGATCATGGGGGTTCCTTCCGTTCCACGTGGGCACCGGCCGGCCGGTCGGCACCGAACCTATCGTCGCAGGTCAGAACGGACACTCCGGACACGGGGCACGGCGCGGTCAGACCGCCTGGCAGCCCGGGCACCAGAACAGGTTGCGGGCGGCGTGCGCCTCCGTCCGCACGTCGGTGCCGCAGACCAGGCAGGGCATGGCGGCCCGCCGGTAGACGTACACCTCGCCACCGTGGTCGTCCACGCGGGGCGGGCGGCCCATCGCCTCGGGGGTGTGCTCGGGGCGGACGGTGTCGATCCGGCCCGCGGTGACGCCCTCGCGCATCAGGGCGACCAGGTCGGCCCAGATCGCGTCCCACTCGGGGCGGGTGAGGTCACGCCCGGCCCGGTGCGGGTCGATGCCGTGGCGGAACAGCACCTCGGCGCGGTAGACGTTGCCCACCCCGGCCAGCACCTTCTGGTCCATCAGCAGCGCCGCGACCGTCGTCCGGCTGCCCGATATCCGCCGCCAGGCGGCCTCCGGGTCGGCGTCGGCGCGCAGCGGATCGGGGCCCAGGCGGGCGGCGACGGCCGCCTTCTGCTCCTCGGTGACGAGCGCGCAGGTGTTGGGGCCGCGCAGGTCGGCGTAGCCGTCCTCGTTCTCCAGCCGCAGCCGCACCAGCCCGACCGGCTCGGGCGCCGGGCCGGTGGCGAACGTGAAGCCGCCGTACAGGCCGAGGTGGACGTGCACCCAGGCCCCCTCCTCGAAGCCGAGGAAGAGGTGCTTGCCGGTGGCCTCCGCGCCGGTGAGCAGCTGCCCGTCGATCACCTTGGCCTCGTCGGCGAACCGGCCCTGCGGGCTGGAGACCCGGACGGGGCGGCCGCCGAAGGCGTTCCGGTTCTCGATGGCGAGGCGGTGGATGATGTGGCCTTCCGGCACGGGCGTCGACTCCTCCGGGCGCTGCGACAGGACCCGTCCATCATCGCAGTCGGCACCGACAGCCCCGGGGCGGTGCCGGTCAGCGGACCGGGACGCCCATCAGCCGGGCCAGGATGACCCGGTCCAGCTCGGCGGCCGTCCCGGCGACGTCCAGGTTGGAGTTGTCGATGATCGGCAGCCCGGAGTTGTACCAGCCGGCCATCCGCCCGTGGATGCGGGCCACCTCCTCGTCACCGAGGCGGCGGGTCCCGCCGCGCCGGGCGTTGCGGCGCAGCACCGAGTCCAGGCTGGGCAGCAGCACGACCGGGATCATGCCGGGGCCGATGTGCCGCTTCCAGCCGCCGAGGCCGATCGCCGGGCGGTCCGGGAAGACGGCGTCGTCGATGATGCAGGAGATGCCGTTGGCCAGGTAGTTGCGGCAGGCGAAGCCGCAGGTGCGGCGGGCCAGCCGGTACTGCGCCTCGGAGGCGTTGTTCCAGCCGGACTGCGGGTTGGCGAAGCCGGCCTGCACCCACTCGCGGACGTCGTCCAGGCTGATGTGCGCGGTCGGGGTGGGCCGCCGCTCGGCCCAGTGGCGGGCGACGGTGGTCTTGCCGGCCCCGGCCGGTCCGATCAGCAGGACGGCGATCGGCCCGGCGGGCGCGTGCGGCCGCGGCGGGTGGGCGGGCAGCTGGACGGGCGTGCCGGAGGGCAGCACGAAGTGCCCGGTGCCCCCGGCGGGCAGCGGGGCGACGGGACGCGGCGGGACCTGCCCGCCTCCCGCGTACTGCGCCACGGCACCCACCTCCCGACACCTCTCAGCGGGGACACTACACGCAGGCCCGGCGGCGGGCACAGTCCGCCGC
>NZ_JBHUAF010000080.1:0-27428 GCF_042789895.1 Kitasatospora sp. NPDC056783 | reverse complement strand
GTCGAAGGCGGCGCGGGCCTCCGGGTCGGACTCGACGAGGGCGTGCAGGAGGTGGGCGGTGTCGACCTGACGGTCGCCGTCCCGCAGGGCCCGCCGGCGGGCGGCGGCGACCACGGTGGCGAGGAGCGGCGGAGCGTCCGACGCCGGCTCGGGGAGCGGTCCCCGCGCGAGGCGCAGCAGTTCCTCCGGGGTCAGCCCGGCCAGGCGCTCACGGCTCAGGCGCAGCACCTCGGCCGCCGCGGCCAGCAGCTCGGCGGCCGTCCCGGGGCGGTCGGGCAGGCCGTCGTCCCGGGCGCCGGTACTGGTGGAGGCGCCCGCGGCGCCCGCGGCCAGGAACTCGCCGACCGCCGCGTGCAGCCGTCCGGTGCCGACCTCCCGGACGGTGAACGCCAGGTGCACCGACAGCCCCTCGCGGCCCGTCGCGGTGTGCGGCGCTCCGCGCGGCACGTACAGCACCTCGCCCGGCGCGAGCACCGTGTTCAGCGCCACCGGCCCCGGCTCGGGCGCCAGCCCCGGGCGCCAGCGTCCGTCCACGGGTGCTTCGTGAACCGTCCACTCCTTCCGTCCCGCGAGCTGGACGACCAGTACGTCCGCGTCGTCGCGGTGCACGCCCAGGCCGCGCCGGCCGGCGCCCGTCGCGAAGCAGAACACCTCGGTGCGGCGGCCCAGTCGCAGGGCGATGTCGGTGGCCAGCGCCCGCACCGGCGCGTACCACTGGTCCAGCTGCGGCAGCAGCAGGGTGGCGCCCTCGGCCAGCAGGGCGGTGATCCGCCCGGGGTCGGCCCAGCCGTCCTCGCGGCGCCCGGCCACCGTGCGGGCGGTGCAGAACCGCTCCGGCTCGACGACCTCGCCGTCCTTCACCATCTCCACGTACGGCACCCGCAGCAGACCGCCGTTCAGGACGGCGTCCAGCTCGCCCGGCCGGGGCAGCCCGGCGGGCCGGCCGTCGGTGCGGAACACCCGCGGCCTGCGCTCCTCCAGCGTCCTGGCGAACGCGTCGGCGTCCCCCACGAGGTGCTCCAGTACTCGCCCCATCGTTCGTCCCCTCTCCTCGGATCTCCCCGGACGTCCCGGTCGACGTCCCGTCCGGCCGCTCACCGGCGGCCGGCTGTCCCATGACCAACGGATGAACAAGAGGAACCGGTTGAACCGATTCCGCCGTCGGGGTCGGGAATCGGCCAGCTTGGCCCGCCCGGCCGCCCACCCGCCCGGTGTGGCGATCCCGCAGGTCGGTGGGGTTCGAGGCGCTCCGGCCCCCGCCCCCGAGGGTCCCCGGCAGGACCCGGCGGGCCGAAATCCGGTGACAGTGGGATGGATCACACCCGTCCCGGCCCGCCCGCCGGCGTGCGGGACTTTTTCGAACCTGCCCCCGGGTGCCGGGCCGCTCTGGCATGCTCACCCGAATGGCAGTGAGCCAAAGGTGACATCGGCGTCACCAAGCGTCACGCATCGGGCCGGAGGAGAGCTTTGGAGTACACCATCAGCGCGACGGCGTTCGTCGCGATCCTCATCGTCGTGCGGCTGCGGCGCCGCACCGAGGCGCGCCGCCGGACCGACGAGGCCTTCACCGTCTTCACCGGCGTGGTGTTCGGCGTCCTGATCGCCGCCACCGCCGGGGGCGACGCGATCCGCCAACTCGTCGGCATCGCCGCCGACGCCACCCACTGACGGGGCCCCGCGCGGACCGGCCTACCCTGATCCGCGACCAGGGGAGGGGCCCGAGGTGGAACTGACGAGGCGTGACAAACGATGGGCGGCCGTGCTGATGGCGATCGGGATCGGGGTGGCGGCCTGCTACGCGTTCCGGGGCGACTCCGACCACCCGCTCCCGTACACGAGACGGGACGCGTCCGTCCTCGGTCGCATCGCGCTCGCCGACCCCTCGGCGAAGGAACCGGCCCTGGAAGCGGACGGTCGCACGATCACCATGGAGGTCGCCTGGAGCGGCTGCGACTACCAGCCCGACCTGGTGGCCCGGGAGACCGAGGAGCGGGTCTCGCTGTTGCTGAGGCGCCGGGACGCCTCGGGCCCGAACATCGGCTGCGAGGACGGCGGCGTCGCCCGGCTCACGACCGTCCTGCACCGGCCGCTCGGCGGCCGGGCCCTGGTCGACACCCTCACCGGCAGGCCCGTCCCGTTCGCCGACGCCCGGCAGCGGCCCGGCATCGGCTGAGCCGGGCCGCCGGCACCTCGTGGGCCGCCGCTGGCACCGGGGGGTGCTCACGCCGGATCGGGGTGGACCTCCAGCGCCGCGTCCCGGACGTCCGGCAGCGGGTGGCAGCGCAGCGTGTGCAGCGCCTCCCGCCAGGCGGCCCGGCCAGCCGAGCTGCTCCCCGACCGCGGTCAGGACCACGGCGAACAGGCCCGGGGCGAGCGCGTCCTCGGCGGCCAGCCGACGGGCCAGGCGGGCGCTCGGCGGTGGGTCGTGGCGGTGCCGGTTGATCGCGAGCAGCAGGCGCACTGCCCGCTCGGCGCTGACGGCGGCGAGGTCGGCGAGCCGGTCGCGCCGCGGACCGGGCAGGGCACGCACCGGGTGGCGCTCCAGCAGCTCCGGCATCCGGGCCGGTTCGAGACCGGCTCCGGGCACCAGATGTGACATGGCCGCTCGAAAGGGGGCTCTTGGCCCTGGGGCCAGCCGTGCTGCGCCTGTGCCCTGCCCTGCTTGGACAGCCGGTTGGGGCGCATGTCAGCGGGGCGGCGTTCAGCGAAGCGTTCGCACCATGACGGCGTACCGAGGGGAGTCCGCGAACGGCTGGCGGAACCCGACCTGCCTGTAGCCCCAGGATTCGTACAGCCTTTGAACCTTGGGGTGGTCAGGGTCGACAAGCAGCACCGCCAGAGCCTCGGGCCGGCCGTCGATCAAAGCCGATTGAAGCTGTGCCGAGACTCCGGTCTTGCGCCAGTGTGGACGGACCATCAGCTCGGAGAACCCGAAGGTGGTGGAGGGCTCGGGCGCCGGGTCGATGTGCTCGCGCCACCACTCCCGGCCGGCGGCAAGCGGCGCCCCGTACGCGAAGCCGATCGGCTCGTCACCGTCGTACGCGACCACGCAGGCGAAGCCTTCCAAGCCCGTCCAGTGGTCGACGAACCACGGGAACCGCTGGGTGAACTCGTCGTCCATCTCGTCTGCGTAGGCGTCCGCGTGGACGTCGATCAGCAACTGGCGGAAGCCCTTGGGCAGCTTTCCGCATTGGTAGTGGCGCAGGTCGATCACATTCGGCTCCATTCGGTGCGGTAGCGGTTCTCCCACTCTCGCGCAGCCGGGGCGTTCGCCGAAAGGGCCAGGAGGTCTCGGTGGAAGTCGCCGAGGAGGGTCCGCATTCGGCCGGGCAGGGGGGCGCCGTCCATCACGTCGAAGGCGGTTGATGCGGTTGCGGTGGACAACTCCAAGTCGCCCTGGTGAAGCTGCGAGAGGGCCAGGCGGATGGTGGCCAGGGCCCGGTTTCGGCGGAACTGGCTCGGCAGCATGGCGAGCGCCTGATGGCTGGCGCCCTCGGCGTGCTCGGAGTCGCCGAGACGGTCGCGGACGATCGCGGTGAGCGCGTGGAGTTCGGCTGGGCCGTAGAACGCGACCCAGGAGGGCCGTGGTTCGTTGCGGGCTCGAGCGAGTGAGTCGTCGGCGAGTCCGAGCGAACGAAGCGCGGCCTGGCGGTCGCCCAGATCAGAATGGCCGACTGCCGTGCGGGCGTGTGCGAGCGAGGTGAACAGCGAGTCACGGCGAGTGATGCCAGTGGCCTGGGCGGCGTGGGCCGCCGCCACGGCATCGGCGTGCCGACCTCTCTGGTGGTTCAGGATGGCAATCGAGTTCCACGCTCTGAACTGGGCGGTGGAGTCCTGCGCGAGGCCGGCGAGTCGCATGCAGGCGTCAAGGTGCTGTTGGGCTCGGTCGAGATCGCGGGCGTCGACGCACGACCAGGCCGCCACGGCGGTGTAGTCGGCGGCGACACTGAACAGACGTCGGCGTACCCGCTCGCTGGCGCTGCCGTTACGCAGCGCGGCAAGGACCTGGTCGGCGCCGGCGAGAGCGGCGCGTTCCAGCGCGCTGTGGCCTCCATGGTGGTCATCGAGGGCATCGAGGGCATCGAGGCCGGACCGAAGTCTGAGTACGTCGGAGGTGCCGAGGGTTGTCTGAGTGCCAGGGGCCGGGATCACGGCCGCGGCGGCAGCAGCTGGCCCTGAGGCGATGAAGGTTCGGCGTCGCACGTCTGCCTCCGGTGACGGAGCAGGGCGGGTTACGCCCCGTGGGATGAAGCCGAGTTGTTCGGCCGGTCTGTCGAATACTGCCTCCAGCGCGGCGCGCTGCTTCACATGAGGCCAGCCGGTCGTGCCGTTGAGCCAGTCCCGCACCGTGCGGACAGTGCAGCTGCCGTACCGGCCGGTGACCTGCTCGATGTGCTGGTTCACGCGATGAGCCAACTCGGCCTGGGTCAGCGCGAGTTCGATCATTCGCTCACGGAGCGCGACGTTATCACCCATGTGCGCAAAGTAGCGCCGTTGTGACGTCGGGTACAAGGCGATCGGTAAAGGGAACGTCAAAACCTCCGGTGCGATGCAAGCAGGCAGTCGCGAAACCACCCTGTCCAAGCGGAATTTGCGGCCGTTGACTGGAACGCAGTTGCCCGGAAGGCCGCACATGTCAGCCGTCGGGGCCGGGCGCTGCCCCATCTCCGTGTCGTCCACAGGAGCACCCTGATGCGCATCCCCGCCGCTTTTCTCTACTGGTGCACCACCGAAGACCCGTCCCGCCGCCCGGCTCGCACCGTCTGCTGCGCGCAGCAGACTGCCGCCGGTCTGGCCATCGCCGCCGGGGCGATTCTGTGATGGCCGCCCGTGGTCTCGTTGAGCGAGTGACGCTCGACGCGAGCGCCATCGCGCTGAGGAAGCGGCTGGCCGCCGTTCCCGTGGTGCGGCGCGCGCTGAGCACCGCGCTGGTGTGCTGGGGCATCGTGGACGCCGATCTCGACGATGCGCTGTATGTGGCCGTCGAGCTGGTGACCAACGCGGCGCGGCACAGCCCGCCGGGCCACCACCACGTCTCCTTGCACCTCTCCCCGGACGGGGGCTGCCTCCTCGTGACGATGCATGACCTGAGCAGGGTGCTGCCGTACGTGCCCGACGACGCGGAGGGCAACGCCTTCGCCGAGTCCGGCCGCAGTGCCGCCCCCGAGGGGCGGCGGCGAGCGTGCCGTCCCGCGCGACGTCGTCTCCCCGACCCCGGCCGTTCGCGTGGTCCGGCTCTGCCCAGTCAGGCAACGACGCCTGGCCCGCGGGCGCGAGGCCGAGGGTCGGCAGTCTGTCGGTCGGGTCACGGCTACGGACGCGGACGGCGTGCTGTAGCCTCCCGGCGCGCACGCCTGCGCCCGGGTCCTGTGGCACCCGGACAAGGCCCACGAGCGTGACACCGGCGGCGCGTTGTCGACCGATGCCCTGCTGCACTGGCACGACGGCATCCGCCAGCTCCAGGACGACCTGACCGCGCTCGGCTACCAGAGCCGTACGGCGTGGACCCACCGCGCGGTCCTCAAGGCGAACCAGGCTTCCGTCCTCGCCTGGCGCGGCGAGCTGCCGGCCGCCAAGACGTGAAGGACTTCCCGAGCCGCACCCAATGAAGTGGAGTTCAGCGTGATCGCACCCGCCGTGTTTTCCACGTTTCAGCGCGCCTACGCCGCCGTCCTGCGGCACGTTACCGAGAACCACGAGCACGTCAACACCGCTCGGGGCAATGACAGTCACGAGATCATCGGCGCGGCCTTCCGGCTCACCGACCCCCGCCAGCGCGCCCTGTACCTGACGAGCCGGCCGGTCAACCCCGTGTACCACTACGCGGAAGCGCTCTGGTACCTGGGCGGCCTGCGGAACCTCGACCTGATCGGACACTACGCCTCCCGCCGCCGGGCCGACTCGCGCGATGGGAGGACGATCGAGGGCTCGTCCTACGGGGCGCGGATCTTCGCTGCCCGGCCGGATGGCTCCCCCTCCGCGTTCGACCGCGCGCTGGAGCTGCTGCGGGCCGAGAAAGACAGCAAGCGCGCGTACCTGCCGGTGTTCCAGGCCGGCGACCTGGACGAGATCGGTCACCCCGATCTCCCGTGCCTGGTCGGGCTCCAGCTGCTGGCCCGTGACGGCTACCTGCACATGGTCACCTACATGCGCGCCAACGACGCCAACCGCGGCATGGTCTGCGACGTCTACTCCTTCACCCTGATCCAGGAGTTCGCCGCCGCACTTCTCGGCCTGCGCCTGGGCGACTACACCCACCACGTGGGGTCTACGCACGTCGGAGTCCGGGACCTGGAGCGCGCGGGCAGGGTGCTGGAGGAGACGGAGGCCAGCTCCCAGGCAGCGCTGCTGTTCCCGGCCCCGGTGATGCCCGCCGACACCACGTGGAAGCACATCCGCACCGTGCTGGAGCACGAGCTGCTGCTGCGCACCAACCGGGTCCAGTACACCCCGGCCGACGTCGCCGGCCTGGACCTGCCGCTTTACTGGCAGCGGGTGCTGCTGCTCTTCGAGGCGCACCGCCAGCTCGTCAACTGTCCGGCGGACCCGATCGACCAGCAGACCCTCGACGCGCTGGAGCCCGGGGCCCGCTGGCAGTTCGAGCGCCGCTGGCCGGCCCGGGTCGTCACCGGGGAGATCGTGTGAGGCGGAACCCTCTGCACGACGTGGACTGGTCGCGCTGGAGCGTGGTCCTCCTCAAGCCGGACTGCCTGCGCCGGGGCCTGGCCGATGAGGTGCTGGCCCGGCTGGAGCCGGCCGCGCAGATCGTGCACCGGCGCCGGGTCGTCGTCGCCGATTGGCAGATCCACGTCCACTACTGGGACCTGCTGGTCGACCGGGACCTGTTCGAGGTGGACGTGCCCGGCTGCCTGCGCGCCACCTACGTGGGACAGCAGGTGGAGGTGGCGCTCGCTCACGGTGTCTCGGGCACCCCTGAGCGGCTGCGCGGCCTCCTCGGGCACTTCGATCCGACCCAGGCCGCCCCGGGCACCATCCGCGCCGACCTGGGCACCGACAGCCTCACCGCCGCCCGCGCCGAGCGGCGTCTGGTGGAGAACCTGATCCACACCTCCGACCACCGGCACGCCGCGCGCCGGGACTTCGGGACGTGGTTCGGCGCCGACCAGCATCAGCTACTGGAGATCAAGGAGGATCACCGATGACGACCGCCACCCCGAGGGCCCGGCGCCTGCTGCCCCTGCTGACCCCCGAGCAGATCGTGTCGCTCAAGCCGGAACTCACCGAGGTCATCGAGTACCGCAAGTCCGGGCTGTCGCTCAACCACATCGTGGGCTGCCCGTTGGACTGCGGGTACTGCGTGCGCCACCTGTTCGACAACTTCGAGCTCAAGACGCCCAGGCGGCTGATGAGCGACGAGGCCGCGGTGGAGCTGCTGACCGAGCACAAGTACTTCCGGCCCCACCGCACGCCGATCCAGATCTTCAACAGGGCGACGGACCCCATGCTCCCCGTGGTCAAGCCGCACACCTTCAACATGCTGCGACTGCTGGACGAGAAGGGCCTGACCAACCACGTCCTGGTCATCACCCGCTGGAGGGTTGACCCCGAGGACTGCGAGGCCCTGAACAGCTTCCACAACCTCCGGTTGACGGTGCTGGTCACCCACTCCGGCATCGACCACCCGGGGATCGAGCCGGTGGACTCGGCCATCGCCGCCGCCAGCCTCCAGACGCTCCACCGGCACGCCGAGCGCTACCGCACGGTGCTGTACTGGCGGCCGATCGTGCCGGGCCTCAACGACTCCGACGAGCACATCCGCAGGGCGTTGGAGCTGTCGAGGCACGCCGACGCGACGGTGTTCACCGGGCTGTTCTTCCGCAAGGAGATCGCCGCGTACTACGAGTCCCACGGCCTGCCGATGCCGTACGAGGACATCGCCCGCCGCAAGATCATGCCGGAGGAGTCCGAGCAGCGCATCCTCGCTGCCTTCCGCCGGCCCGACGACCAGGGCGAGCCGTACGGGCCGCTGTTCCGCAAGACCAGCTGCGGTGTCGCCTACGCACACAAAGTGCCCGACTACAACGGGCACTACGGCATCCGGGAGTTGTGCGACATCTGCCCGGTGGCGCAGCTGGGCCTGTGCCGCGACGCCTGGCAGGCCCCGAGCCTGGAGGAGGCCACCGAGGCCGCCCGTGTTCTCGGGGCGGCCGGGGACGTTGAGGTGGACGAACGCGCCATCATCGTCTCGGGCTTGAACGAGCCGCCGCGCTACTACTTGCAGCACGGCTTCGGCTATCAGGTCCACGACCGTGACAAGCCGCACCACCACCGCCGGCACGGCCGAGCTGAAATCGGCTGGACCGACCCGAAGTAAGGAGACCGTGATGGACTTCCGCACCTGGCCCCCCGTCCTCGTCGTGGACGTCGAAGGCAACGGCGAACAGCCGCCGGACCTGGTGGAGGTCGCCGCGATTCCCGTGATCGGCGGGAGCCCGGTGCCGAAGTCCACGCGCTCCACCCTGATCCGCCCGCCCCGCCTGATCACCCCGTTCGCTCGGCGGGTGCACGGCATCCGCAACCAGGACGTCGCTCAGGCGCCGGCCTGGGAGCAGGTCGGCCCCCAGGTGTACGCAGACCTGGAGGGCGCGTGGATCTGTGCACACAACGCCCACGTGGACTACAGCGTGCTGTTGCGGCACATGCCCACCTGGAAGCCGGCCGGGGTGCTGGACACTCTGCGGCTCGCCCGCGCGACCTACCCGAAGGCCGGCCGGTACAGCCTCGACGCGCTGATCGAGCTGACCGGCCTGGACCTGGCGTCCGTTCCCGGCCAGCGCCACCGGGCCGCCTACGACGCCCACGCGACCGCGCTGCTGCTGATCGCCCTCGCCGGGCACTACGACACCTGGGACGCGCTGCTCACCGCCGCCGTCCCGCCCGGGATGCCTGGCGCCCCCCTGCCCGCCCCACCCAAATCCGAGGAACAGACACTGTGGTGACACCGCTTCGCCTCTACATCGCCGGCACGCACTCGACCGGCAAGACCACCCTCGCCAGGCGCATCGAGATGGAGCTGCGCGCCACCGGCATCACCGTCGCCCGAACCGGCGGCTTCGCCAAGCGGGCCGCCGAACTCGGCTTCCCGAAGATGACCAGGCACACTCCCCAGTCCACCGCTTGGATCATCAACGCCACCTCCAACGCCGTCCTGGAGGCCGAGCTCACCGCGGACGTGGTGATCGTGGACCGTACCCCCTTCGACGCCCTCGCGTACTACCTGGCCGCGGTCCAGCACCGGAATGAGGACACCGACCCCGAGGCGCTGTCCCGGCTGACCGCCCTGGCTCAGCTGGCCTGCCCCCGCCCGCTGGTGTTCCTCGCCACCCTCCTTGACCCTGCCTTGCCGCTGGCCGAGCACCCGGGCAAGGACCCCGACTGGACGGACACCGCGTTCCGCGAGGCCGTGGACGAGCAGCTGCACCGGGCCCTCGGTGCCTATGCCGTGCCGCACGTCCCGGTGCCCAGCGACGGGCACGCCGCCGCCGTCGAAGTGGCGGTCGAGGCGATCACCGCTTCCTGGGCGGCTGCCGCGTGAACACGATCACGATCGCGGGCAGGGAGGTCCCCCGCCTGGGCCTGGGCACCATGCGCCTGACCGGCCCCGGCACCTGGGGCGCGCCGGCCGACATGGTCGGCGGAACCGCGCTGCTGCGCGAGGCCGTTCACGACCTCGGCGTCCTGCACATCGACACCGCCGACGCCTACGGTCCGCACACCGTCGAAGAGCTGATCTGCCGAGCGTTGCACCCGTACCCCGAGCAGCTGCTGCTGGCCACGAAGGTTGGCATGGTGCGGCCCGCGCCGAACGTCTGGCGCCCGTTGGGCCGTCCCGAGTACCTGCGCGCCGCCGTCGAGGCCTCCCTGCGCCGCCTGGGAGCTGAGCGGATCGACCTGTGCTACCTGCACCGGGTGGACCCTGCGGTGCCGCTGGCCGATCAGGTCGGCGAGCTGGAGGATCTGCGGACCGAGGGCAAGATCGGCGCCATCGGCCTGTCCAAGGTGACGCCCGAGCAGATCCGCGAGGCTGCTAACCTGGTGACCGTCGCTGCGGTGCAGAACTGCCTGAACTTCGCCGAGCCAGACGATCCGGCGCTGGCGTACTGCCTCAAGAACGACGTCCCGTACGTCCCGTACCGGCCACTGAACGCCGGAAAGTTGGCGGACCCGGCGGCGGCGCTGCGGTGGCTGCTGGAACTCGGCCCGCAGGTGGCGCCGATCCCCGGCACTTCTGACCCCGCCCACCTGCGCGCGCTATTCGCGCCCGCCACCTGAGTGGGAGGCACGCGATGGCCAAGACCTGGATTCCCCGCGAGGAGTTCGTCAAGACGCTTCCCCGCGCCCTGCACGGCTGCGGCGTGCTGCTCTTCGACCCGGACGGGAAGCTGCTGCTCCTACACGACTCCTACAGCAAGGGCCGGGCCGCCGCAGCGCTGGTGGGCACCCGGCGGCCTACTCGAAGGCGGCGAGGCCCCCGAGCAGGCCGCGCGCCGGGAGGTCCTGGAGGAGACCGGTGTGCTGCTCGACGGTCCGCTGGTGCCGGTCGGCGTGGACTTCCTGCCGCCGGCCGAGGACTGGCCGCCGGTCTCGACCTATTTCTTCTCCACCGGCCCCCTCACCTGGGAGCAGGTCGCCTCGGTCACCCTCTCCGAGGCGCACGACGAGCCCAGGTTCCGCGAACTCGCGGACTGGAATGACCAGGTGTCAGCCACGATTCACGCACGCCTGACTGGACTGGTCACAGCCTTCGCGACCGAGAGCCAGGTCGTCCTACACTGCGGGAGGAGGGCCGCCCACCACCTGGAGACCGAGTAGGAGGGAAGCCGTCCGTGTGCACGGCCTTCGTCAGCATCGACCCCGGCTCGGCGGTGCCGGTCCTTCTGCTCGCCGTCCGGGACGAGTACACGGACCGCCAGTGGCTGCCGCCCGGCCGCCACTGGCCCTCACGGCCCGCGGTCACCGGCGGCCTGGACCTGGAGGCGGGCGGAACCTGGCTCGCCATCCACCAGGGCGGCGTGGAGCCGGTGGTCGCCTGCCTACTCAACGGCTTCGGCCCGCGCCTTCCCCGGCAACGGCGGCTGTCCCGAGGCCAGATCCCGTTGATCGCCGCGAGCGGTCAACGGATCGACCGGCTGGAGCGCTACGAGCCGTTCCACCTGATCCTGGCCCGGCCCGGGAGCGTGCGGCTTCTCAGCTGGAGCGGCAGCACCCTGGAGGACCACGAGCTGCCCGCGGGCCTGAGTACCGTGCACAACGACGGCCTGGACGGCCGGGCAGTTGCCAGCGGCTGTCCGGCGCACATCCGGGCCACGATGGCCGCGCGTACCGCGCACTTCCGCGCCCGGCTGCAAGCCGTCGCGCGCCCTGAACCGGCGGCGGGCTCGTCAGACGCTGCGTGGGGTGAGTGGCTGCCGATCGTGTGCGGCGACGGTCTGCCGGCCGACGACCCGGCGGCCCTGATGCGCCGTCTTGAGGCGCCGGGCGGGCGTGTCTGGGGTTCCGTGGCGCTCTCGATGGTCGCCCTCGCGTACGGGCAGGTGCGCTACGACTTCGGAGCTGTCTCCACTGTCGGTCCTTTGCCCCGGATCGTTCTGGAGTCGGTGTCGATGCCTGTGGTGAGGGCGGCTGCCACGGGCTGAGCACAGCACTTGCAGGGGCACCGGTGGCCCTCGTCGGGGCTGCTGCGTTTGTGGTCGGCGTAGTGCCGGCCCTGTTCCGAGAGCATGAGGAGAGGCAGATGGAAGACGAGCTGTGGGGCCGGGTCGGGAAGCTGCGGACCTGGCTGGATGACAAGGCGGACGAGGTGCCGGTCGCGGACGTGCGGTTGCTGCGCATCCTGAAGGTCGGTGAGGAGTTCGGGGAGGCCTCGGAGGCCGTGCACGGGGCGCTCGGCGCGAACCCCCGTAAGGGGCGCTCGCACACCTGGGGGGACGTCGAGTCGGAGCTGGCGGATGTCATCGTGACCGCGATGGTCGTGCTCGACACGATCTCGGGTGATGGCTGGAAGGTGCTCGTGGAGCGGGTCGGCCTGGAGCCTGCCGAGGTGAGTTGAGCACGTCCCGCTCGCAGCGGCGATCCTCAGCCGGCGGCGTGCGCTGCTCGATGATATGGGTGGCTTCCAGCCATACCGGAAAAGGGTGGCCTTCACCGCCGTCTCCGGGTGGGGCGCGAAGCACGGCCCGCGGGACGACGCGACCGACGCCGAGGCGTAGGAGTGGGGTACCGGCATCCCGGCGCTGGATGCCGCCCTCGTGTGGGGTGACGCCTTCACCGCCCTCGCCGCTGTCGTCGCCCTGCTCTGGAGAGTTCTGGGCGGAGGGCTCCATCTCACCCGCGCGGTGGGCCAGGTGGTTGAGGACTGGCAAGGTGAGGAGGCCCGGCCCGGGGTGCCGACGAGGCCTGGGCTGATGGAGCGGTCGGAGGGATCGAAGACCAGCTGAGTCGCGTCGAGCACGAGCTCTACCCGAACTCCGGGGAGAGTTTGAGGGAGGCGGTCGACCTGGCGAACCGGCGGCTGGCTCGGCTTTGCGACGATGACCCCGGGCGGGCTTCGCCCGGGCCACCGCCATCCTGACCAACTGCCCGCCCTCCTGGCTCCGGGGGCGTGTGGTTGCTTCTCGGCAACGATCGCGTCAGCCCTGCTGAATCCCGGTAGGCCTGGCGGCGCGGCACTGCCATGATCTGCGGATGTACCTTGCCCTTCACCCGGGAGCGGACCGGGAAAACGCCCTCATGGCCCTGCGCGACGTGGCGACGAATGTGGGCAACCTCTACAGCGGGTCTCAGCTGAACGCTGGACAGCTTGTACTCGCCTACCTGGAGTGGGCGAACCATGCCGTCGAGCGGCTGACCAACCAGCTCAGCGAGCGGGAGATCGAGCGTCTCATCTTCACCCGCCGCTACGAGCACCTGCTCGCCAGCGCCGCCGATTTTGGCGCCGGCTACATGGAGAAGTTCACCAACAGCCTCGTCCGGCTGGAACTCCGGCAGCGGCAGGCCGCGTTCGAGGCCGCCGTACACGGGCTCCAGAAGGCGATCAGCAGCGCCCCTGACGTGCGCCTGACGGTGGTCTTCGACACCTGCATGTTCATCCAGCACCCACAGGAGTTGGAGTTCATCGACTGGGCCGAGCTGACCGGGGTGTCCTACGGCATAGTCAGCGTGATGCTTCCGATCGTCGTCGTCGATGAGCTGGATCGGCTCAAGGAGCACACGAACAAGCAAACGCGCTACCGGGCCCGTCGCGCGTTGAAGGCCATCGACCGACGCTTCGTGTGGGGAAAGCACCGGCGATTCACCCTTCTCCACCAGGAAGGCAGCCTCCGCGTCGCCTGCGAGGTTCTCTTCGACCCGCCGGGACACACGCGGCTTCCGATCACCGACGACGAGATCGTGGACCGGGCTCTGGCCGCGCGCCCGGTCGTCGGTGGTTCCATGAAGCTGTTCACCTACGACACCGGCATGTCTACCCGCGCGGGGTACGCCGGTCTTGACGTTGAGAAGCTGAGCGATGCGGAGGACGGGTAGCGGGGCGGTGCTCACGGCGAGCGCGAACGAGCGGGAGGCTGCCCGGCAGCAGCGAGTCCCGGCCGCGCTGGACGATCGCCAACGGACGACCCACCCGGACCCCGAGCGGTCGGATCCGCCGCAGGATGTCTTCGCATAGCTGGCATCGTCGGGCCCGAAGGTAGGCCGGGTACCAGGGACCGCCGGGCTTGGCCGGCCGGTAGAGGGAGGGTGTGTCGACATCGTGAACAAGATCATCTGCCTGTGGCAGAACCACCACTACGGCCCGATGAAGATCCAGATGTACCTCAAGCGGTACCACGACATCGACATCGCCTGCTCCGCCGCTTACCGCATCCTCAAACGGCTGGGCCTGAACCGACTGCCCTCGTCCCGGCGCTATCAGCGCCACGACAAGCGCCACACCCACTACGAGGAGCAGCTGCCCGGTAACCGCGTCCAGATCGACGTCAAGTCCATCGAACCGATCGGCATCCCGGTCCTAACCTCGCCCCCGGGACCCGGTCCCGAGAAATTGTCAAGACCTGTGGCCTGAGGACGTCGCCGATCGGGTTGCGGGGTGAAGGGTTCTCTTACGGCCGTTGCAGGGGCAGCGGTCGGAGCGCGGGCCATCGGGTGAGCATGCCCTGTCGGATGGCCGCGGCGAGTTGCCCCAGACCCTTGAGCTCATCTCTGTCAGCGGTCATCCGGCTGACGATTCCGAGACGGTGGACGAGTCGCTGCCGGGCCGTTGCCGTGCCCCACTTCCAGTCCCTGTCCGGGATCCTGGCCAAATGGTCAGCGGTTCCTCTGTAGGCCCGCTGGACCAGAGCGTCGCCTCGTAGCAGCCAGCCGGCACATGCGTCGGTGAGATCCTCTTGGACCTCGGTGCCCGTCGCGTTGCGCCACGTCGCGCGGTAGGCGGCCTCTGCTGCGTGCAGCAGAGGCTGTGGTGGGGCGGTGGCGCACCAGCAGGTCGGAAAGCCGATGCGCAGGTAGGCGAGCTCCACGAGCCCGTTGCCCAGTGCGGCCTGTTCGAAGTCGATGAACCGGACGCCACCGCTGGTGTGCATGTCGTTGCCGGGACAGGGGTCGCCGTGCAGCAGGGCATGGCCTGGTACGCCGAGTAAGCGGTTCACGAGGCCGTCCAGCTCGGTTCGTACCCCGGACGGCACCGCGACGCCGAGCGTCCTGGTGAGCCCGAGGAAGGAGTCGATGTCGTCGTGGGTCGGGCCGGACCAGGCTGGGAGCACGCCTGTGTCATCGGCGCTCGTGGCCGCGTGGAGTCGGGCCAGTGCCGAGGCGTAGTCGACCACCCAGTCCTCGCGGGGCTTCTGGTGGTCCAGGTGCTCGAGGACCAGGACCCGTTCTCCCGGATCGGTGCCCAGGAGTATCGGCACCACGGGCGGGTCGACCCGGGACGCGAGCTTCAGCGCTGCCACCTCGAGTGCATACCTCTCGGCGGCCTCCGGAGCGTCGACGAGCTGCTTGACCACCACCGGTGTGCCGGACAGCTCGGCCCGCCATACCCGTGACCGCGGGCTGCTGCCCAGCCGGCGAGCCCGACGAGGTGCGCCGAGCTCGGCCCGCAGCTTCTCCCCGAATGGCAGTGTTGACCACATGGCTTCATCCTTCCACGCGCGTGAACGCTGCCGGCCGTGAAGCGAGTCAGACGGCCGGGTCGGCTCGCGCGGCGGCTGGTGCGGGTGCCTGGATTGATCTCGTTCATGCGGACACCAGATCGGGGCGTTCGACCAGCCGACCTCGTTCGAAGCAGGCTTCGGCGCGGACGAGCGGGACGGGGTGGGCGCCGTTGACGGGCCGCCAGCGGGCCTGGGCTGACTCGACCGGCTTGAAGACCATGGCTGGTGCGGCGGCGCGGGAGCCGGCGCCCTTGGTGAGCTTGGTACGGAGCCGGACAGTGGCAAAGGTCGACTCAACGGGCTTGGTGGTCCGCAGGTGGATCCCGTGCTCGGCTGGGTAGTTGCAGAACTCCGGCAGCACGTCCTCGTCGCCGGTGATCTTCGCGGCGGCCTTGGGGAACCTGGCACCGTAGAGCTTGGCGAAGGTCTTGATCGCCCGCTCGGCGTGGTCACGGACCTCGGCGTTGTCGATGTCCTGGATCGCCTTCTTCGCCGCTGGCTGGGCAGACTTCGGCATAGTGTCCAGAATGTTGGCGGTTTTGTGAACCCAGCACCTCTGTTCGCGGGTGTCGGGGAAGACCTCGCGCAGGGCCTTCCAGAACCGAGCGCGCCGTCGCCGACCGCCAGCACGGGAGCGCGCATGCCCCGTCGCGCGCAGTCCCGCAACAGCGAGGCCCAGGACTCGGCCGACTCCCGGTAGCCGTCGGCCATCGCGACCAGTTCCTTGGTGCCGTCCGCGCGCACGCCGATCACCCCCAGGACGGCGGCTTTGGCCTCGTCCAGGCGTATGCGCAGGTGGATGCCGTCGACCCAGAGAGACGTAGTCGGTGCCTGGCAGGTCGCGCTCCTGGAAGGCCGCGTGGTCGGCCTGCCACTGGGCGGTCAGCCGGGTCACCGTGGCGGGCGACAGCCCCGCCGAGGAGCCGAGGAACTGTTCCACCGCCGGGACGAGGTCGCCCGAGGACAGGCCGTGCAGGTAGAGCAGCGGCAGCACCTCGGCGATCTTTGGGGACTTACGGCACCACGGCGGCAGGATCGCAGAGGAGAGCTGTTTGCGCTCGCCGGTGGCCTCATCAAGGCGCTTGTCGATCGCGCGCGGGGCCTTGGCCTCAATCACGCCGGCCGCGGTGGTGACCCTCCGGGGCTGGTGGTAGTCGTTGCGGACCACCACCTGCCGGCCCTTGTCGTCCCGCTCGTTGGCCAACTCGGCGATGTAGGCGTTGACTTCTGCTTCCAGAGCAGCTGCCGGCATCCGCCTCGCGCCCTCTCGGACGATCTCGTCCCGCAGGGAGCCGTCTCGCGTGGTGCCGTCCTCGTTGACCACGGTGAGCACAGGGCGTGCCTACCCGGCGGGCGCTGTAACGTCGGTCTTGCTCGGTGACCTATCGATCAATCACTCGGGAAGCCCTCCCGAGGCGATCCACAGGTTCTGAGCGTTCCTCTGGAAGACGTGGTGGGAAGGCGCCGGGCAGGGCTGCATGGCGACGAAGGCGGTCGGTGAACCGCACGACGATAGGCGGCGCGTGATGGATCGTCATGCTATCGGGGCAGGCACTGCGCTGTTCCTCGGGTGTGATCCGAATGGCTACGCTCGGGCCATGAGTGACTTCCTCGTAGTGACGACGACCCATGACGATGAGACGAAGGCCCGCGAGCTGGCCGCGAAGGTGATCGGGGCGCGGCTGGCCGCGTGCGCGCAGGTCTACCCGATTCGCTCGGTGTACTGGTGGGAGGGTGAGGTGCAATCCGGCGAGGAGTGGCGGATCGACTTCAAGACTCGCGCCGAGTTGGCCGAGCCGCTCGGCACCTGCATCGCTGAGCAGCACTCGTACGACGTGCCGGAGGTCGTCGCGGTGCCGGTCGTGACTGGCGCCGAGAGCTGCCTGAACTGGATCACTGCGGAGACGTCGGCCGGCTGACCGGTCAGGCGATGGTGGCCCGGATCTCCTCGCGGAAGGTCCGGCCCGTGGTATTGCCCAGGGGGAGGCGGTCGGCGAGGGCGGCCAGGCGGACCTTGCCCATGGTCGTCTCGGTCTGGACGGTGGCGGTGAGAGCGTGGCGGCCGACCTCGACGGCCTGTTCGACGTCGCCGGCGGTGAGGTAGCCGGTGGTGATGTCTCCGAGGACAGCGACGCGGACGCCCGGCAGGTCGGTTCGGTCTTCCTCAACCCGCGCATCACGGATAGCCAGGCCGCGCGCCGGTCCACCGCCAGCTGCCCGGTCCACCTGGGCAGCGACGGCGAGCTCCGAGCCAGCGCCGGATGGCTCCTTGAGTTCGTCGGCTGCCGCCCCGGCCAGCCGACAGCCGATAGCGTGCGCTGCTCGGAACGCCGGACCCTCACGGTCACGGCCCACGGGGGAGCCACGTCCGCCGAGCTCGACCATGCACTCGCCAGCCTGGCCGCCAGAGTCGAAACTGCGACCGGGATCGCACTTCAACCCGAGCCGACGCGCGTCGGCCGGTGGCCCGTCACCACCTACGCGTGAGCGGCGGCCGGGTCCGGCTGCTGCACCGACCTGAAGCCTCTCGTGTCCTGCCCGTACGAGATGAGGAGTCCTGCATGGAAGAGATGACGTGGAACCGGGTCGAGATGCCGTGTACCTGGTTGGACGGCAAGTCCGACAAGGTCAACTTGTCGCTGGGGATGGCCAGTTAGGCGATCACCCGGTGCGCTTGGCAGCGCACCACCGGATCGGGGTCGTCGATCCGCTCGGCCAGGTGGCCCGGCTGCCGCCCGGCGAGGGTGGCCAGCGCGGTCAGTCGGCGTTCGGGCCGGCCGCGCCCGTCGAGTTCGGCGAGCAGCGCCGTCAGTTCGGCGGGGGCGAGGACGGCGGGGGTGCGGGCCACCTCGCACAGCCGGAGCGGCCGGGGCGGCGGCTCATGGGCCCTCGGTCTCCCCGAGCTCCGTCGGCGCGGTGAACGTCGGCTCGACACCGGTCAGTTCGCGGCTGGCCTCCCACAGGCGCGCCGCCGTCGCGGCGTCGGCCAGGTGGTTCCAGAGCGATTCGACCACGGGCGCACCGCGCAGCCCGAACGCCCGGGGGCCCAGCATCAGGCCGCCGCGCACGCCCGGGTCGAGCACGGCCCGGACGGCGGGCCACGCGGCGGCGTCCTTGCCCTGGACGACCAGGCCGAGCGGCAGACGGCTCAGCCGCTCGCCGGTGGTTCGGACGTGGATTGGCGGGCGCGAAGGGGTGAGGGAGTCGAGCGCGCCGCCGGGGTGGACGAGCACGCTCAGCGTCGTGCTGCCGACGGCACGCAGACGGCGGTCGAGTTCGAGGGCGAAGAGCATCTGGGCCAGCTTGGAGCGCGAGTAGGCGCGCTTGGGCCGGTAGTCGCGGGCGCTCTGGAGGTCGTCGAGGTCCAGGCGCTCGGACTTGGCCGCGAAGCTGCCGGTGGTGACGATCCGGCTCCCCGGGGTTGCGAGGAGCAGGGGTGCCAGGTGGTGGGTCAGCGCGAAGTGCCCCAGGTGGTTGGTCGCGAACATCAGCTCGTGGCCGTCCGCGCTCTCGCGGCGCGGTGGGTGGTCGAGCGCCACCCCGGCGTTGTGGACGACCGCGTCGAGGCGGCCAGGCCCGAGCGCGGCCACGGAGGACTTGAGCGAGGCCAGGTCGGCCAGGTCCAGGGGCACGTGCCGCACCTTGGCACCGGGGACGCGCGAGCGGATGGAGACGATCGCGTCCTCGGCCTTCGCCCGGTCGCGGCTGCCGAGGACGACCGTGGCCCCGGTACCGGCGAGCTGCTCGGTGACGAAGTACCCGATGCCCGCGTTTCCGCCGGTGACGAGGAAGCGCTTTCCCCCGGCGCGGGGCAGCCGGCGGACGTCCCACTGCGGGGACTGGGACGCGGAGGACAGGGTGGGCACGGTGGGCTCCCGGACGTTCGAAGTGGTCTGGTCGGCGGGCCGCACCTTCTGTGGTCGGCCGCGCCGCGGGCTCAGGCGAGGGCGGGCCGACATCACGGGCCGGCACTGCCGGCCGACACCGCGCGGGTGGCGGCACGCGGCTCCGCGCCGCCCTCGGACGGGGCGAGAGCCCGCCTGGCATCCTGGCCGGATGGCCGCCGACGCGCTGACTCCGGTTCACCTCGACCACATCATCGACGGGTTGGCGGCGAATCCCGCCCTGCCTGCTCCCATGATCCGGCGGCTGTTCGCACGGCGGCAGGGCTTCGGGCAGGTGGCGGGACGCCCGGACCTCACCGAGGCGATGGTCGCCGAGATCGTCGCGACCGACGACCACTGGTTGCTGCACAGCCTGGCGCTCAACGACCGGCTGCCGGACCGCTTCCGCATCCGTCTGGCCGCCCATCGCGACAGCGGGGTGCGGATCGCGCTGGCCCTCCGTGCCGAGAGCGCGCCGAGGGAGATGCCGGAACGGCTCATCGACGATCCGGACCCGAAGGTCCGCGAGCACCTCGCCAAGGGTGATCACACGCCGCCCGACCTCCGGGCCCGCCTCGCCGCCGACCCCGACCCGGCGGTGCGCGCCGCGCTGGCGAAGCACTGGACGCAGGCGCCGGAAGCGGTCCGCCGGGTCCTGCTGACCGACCCCGAGGCCGACGTCCGCGCCGCGGCCTGTGCGACCTACTTCGCGCGCCTGCCGCATCCGGTGCCGCCCGCGGACCTGGTGCCGGCCCTGTTGGCGGACCCGGTGACCCGGGCGGGCGCCGTGGTCCACGCCGTCCTCGACGCGGACGCCTTCCAACGGCTCGCCGAGGATCCGGCCGACGACGTGCGCGCCGAACTGGCCCGGCATCCCGACCTGCCACCCCCGGTTCGCGAGGCCCTGGCCGTCGATCCGTCCCCGCACGTCCGGGTGAAGGTCTTCGCCCGGCCCGACACACCGGAGGACGAGCGCGCACGGATCCACACCTCGGTCCACGAACTCGCCCGATCGATGGCCGACCCCGGCCCCGACGCCGACGACGAAGCGATCCTGCAGTGGTACCGGGACTCCGCCGCACCCACGGACCTGCGGACCCTGCGCCTGCCGTGGGTCACGGCCGATCCGCTACCGCACCTCGACTCGCCCTACGTCAGTTTCCGGGCCTCGGCGGCCGCGAGCAAGGCCCTGCCCGCCGAGGCGGTGGCCCGACTCCTCGACGACGAAGAGGAGATCGTCCGCCTGACCATGGCCGGCACCGCCCCGTACCTGGTCGGCCTCGCGACCGCCGAGAGCATCGAGCGCCACCGCGACCGCCACCGCAGACGGGGCAGGCTCACGCTCTGGTGGGAGAAGGCGGGGATCCTGCCGTTCCCGCCGGCGACGCTGCGCCGCTTCGCCACCGACCCCGAGCCCCGGCTCCGCTCCCTCGCACCCCGGGATCCGGACCTGCCCCCGGAACTCGCCGAGCAGCTGGCCCGCGATCCCGACTACCGTGTCCGCCTCGCCGTCGCCGCCCACCGCAACCTCCCGTTCCCGTCGCTGCTGAGGCTCCTCGCCGACCCCTCGGAGCACGTCGCGCAGGCCGCCGGCGCCTCGCCGTTCCTCCCCGTCGAGCGCATGGACCGGCTGCTGACCCTGGCGGGCCTGTAGCGGTCGATCCCTCCGGGTTCCGCTGGGGCGTTGGTTCTCTGATCGGCCGAATCCTCCGGATCATGGGGCTCGGTTCGGGCGCGGGGTTCGACACCGAGACAGATCTTCAAGAGCCGGAGCAGCCAGCCCAGTCGGCGCAGGGCCTGGTTTGGGCCGGCTGGTGGTTGATCCGCACGACCGCGCCCGCCACGCCCGCGTTCCGGCCGGAAGCCGGAACGCGGGCACATGGTGTCCTTCGGCGAGTCAGTACGTGGGGCAGATGTGCTTGCGGACCGCCGCGAGGATCTTCGCCGACTTCTCGGGCCCGAAGCCCTCGGGGTGTTTGGGCGAGGTGAAGCGCTGGTTGGCGACGTTGACGAGCTTCGCCTGGTCCGTCGGCCACTCGGAGACGGACGTGCATTGGTCGCGGCCACGGCTGACGGCCCGGTCCGGCTTGTCGCCGACGATCTCCGGGTCGATGGCCGTCAACGCCGCGAGGTAGGCGGCGGTGGTCGCGGCATCCGGCTTGGGCGGCGGCCCGCTCGGCTTTGTCCCAGCGGCCCCGGAAGCGCCGGAGGCCCCGGGTGCAGTCGTCGTGGTCGGGGCGGGGGCCGGGGCCTCGGGCGCAGCGGGCGCGGCTGCCGCCGAGGGGGGCTGGGCGGCGGCCGGACTGCTCGCGGGTGCTTTGGCGTCACCGGTGGACGAGGCCGAGCTGGAGCAGGCCGCGAGGCCGAGGGCGGCCAGACCGGCGATGACGGCCGCGGTGGTGGTACGGGTACGCATGGTTCCCCCTGGGACTGGTGTGGTGCCCGTCGACAGTACCGAGCTGGTGGCCGGTCAGCGCAAGTTCGTAGCCGATCTGTGACTTGGTGTCCGCTGCCGAGCGGCTGGCGCGGATGCGGGCCGCCAAGCTCGCCGTGGCCGAGCGGATCTACGGGGCGGCTGACACCTGGGTCGGCTGCTGATCGGACTGACCCGGTTCACCCGTCGCCGGGCGCTTCCGGCCGTCGCGGCGGTGCCCGGCATCACCGCCGTCTCCGGCGCCAGCCGCCACGTCGACGCCACCGGGGACGCTTCCCTCCACTGTGATTGGTGCCGCGCACTGGAAAGGTGCCCACCGGGCCTGGCGTACGTGTCGCTGACCAACGACGAACACGCCGACGCGGTACGGCAAGCGCTGGAGCACGGCTGGCACCTGGTGGTCGGCAAGTCCGCCCTGCCGGAACTCCCCACCGCCGTAAGGATGGTGGAGATGGCCCGCCGCTCCTCTCTGGTGATCGCGGAGGCGACCTGCCACGCCTTCCACCCGATGTTCCCGGTGCTCGCCCGCGACGCGGCAGCGGCCACCAAGGCGGTCGCCGTCTTCACCTTGCCGGTCCTACCCGACGACTTCCGCCACGACCGGGCCCGAGGTGGCGGCGTACTCCTCGACACCGGCCCCTACCTCGCCTCTCGGGGCCGGATCCTGTGGGGCCACGAGCCCGAGGCGCGCCCAGTCCCCCCAGTAGCGGGTGTCGCTGGTCAAGGTCTCGCCGATGTCGAACACCACGGAGCGCATGGGCCGAGGCTACTGGGGTCCGTCGATTCCGAAACGACGAGGCGCCCTGTGCGCCCACCGGACTGGGCGGACAAGGTGCCTCGTCGCCCCTGGCGTCGCAGTCCTCCCGGAGCCGGTGACGGGACGAGTCTCCATGGCGGAGCTTCAGGCGCTGTACTCGTAGCCGATGGTGTACCGGGTGGGGATGCACCACTCGCCGTACTCGATCACGCCCTGTTCATCCGACCAGCGGTGGACTCCGGCGAGGATCGCGGCCCCGTTGGGGATGCCCAGCGCGGAGGCTTCGCGCTGGTTGGCGTTCCGGCCGTGCATGTCGTCCCGGGCATGGGTGATGGTCCGGCCGGTGGCTTCGAGGACGCGACCGAGGAGTCCGGCGTTCTTCCCCGGCGCGGTGCTCAGCAGGTCGGGGACCCGCGCGGCGAACTCGGCCGGGTAGTAGACCCCCTGGTACATGGTCCGCTGCCTGCCCCTGCCGGTGACGAACTCGCGCCGTACCAGCTGGTCCCCGGGATCGAGCCCGAAGAGCTCCTGGACGTACAGCGGGGGGACTTTGAGCTCGGCCACGGTCACGATGCAGGTCTCGTGGTCCATGAGGCTGGAGCGGACTCGCTGGACCTGGAGCAGCCGGTCACGGCCGGACGCCGTGATGGTGGGTTCATCGGCCACGAACGTTCCGCGTGGCGAGGTGAACAGGTAACCCTCGATGACGAGTTGCTGGAGGGCCCGGGTCATCGTGGCGGCGGACACACCCCAGGATTCACACATCTCGCGCTGTGCCGGCAGCTTGGTGCCGGCGTCGAGCTTCCCGGTGAGTATCTGCTGCCGGTAGTGGTCGGCGATCCCCGAGAACGTGTTGCGATCGGCCATGGGCCCGCCCCTCTGGCTGTCAGTCAAGAGTGCATATGACAACGACGCAGAGTATCGCGTAACGCTCCGACTGCGTAGCGTTACCCCTTCTGTGGTCGGGGGCTTGGTCGGCCCCGCTGCCCGGCGGCTGCTCAGGCCCCCGGAGGGCTGGGAGCCCGGCCCGCACTACTTCAGCGGCTCCCTCATCATCACGGAGAAAACGGGCGAGTCCGAGAACGGCTGCTGAGAGCCGATCTGCCGGTAGCCCCACGACTCGTAGACGGCCTTCACCTTGCCGTCTCCGGCCTGCGGGTTGACCAGGAGCGTCACGCGCTCCTCCGGCCGTCCGCTCAGCGCTTCGTCGTGCAGTTGCCTGGCCACGCCCTTGCCCCGCCAGGGTCCACGGACGACGATCTCGTTGAACGCCAACGTGCGCCGCCCGTCCTCCTCGGTGTATCCCTCGGGCAGGGGTGTGGTCATCGATGACCACCACTTGGTGTCCGGGCCGAGCGGGACCACGTAGCAGAACCCCACGGGCTCGTCGCCGTCGTACCCGATCACGGTCTCCCAGCCGGGCCGGGACGAGTGCCCGGCCAGCCTTTCCCCGAAGCGCTCGGGCGAGTTGAACGGGCGATCCATCAGACCGAAGTCGCCGCGGACCTCCACGTGCAGGTCGACGATGACCTGTCGGGCTTCCGCCACATCGGTGACGTGGCGGAAGAGCAGAGCGGACTCAGGCATGAGCTTCCCTCCGATGATCGATCCAGTCCTGGGCGTGCGGACTGCCGGGAGCGACCTTAGCGATGGTTGCCGTGAAGCGGTCAAGCAAGTGCCCAGTCCGTCCACGACTGGCAGAAGTCGGAATCATTCGCGCTGTCGCCACCGCTGCTTCGATCTCGTCCTGTCGAAGCTGGGCGTTGGCGAGGTAGGTGAGAGTGAGGCTGCGGTTCCGCTGCATCGAAGGGCGAAGGAGTGACAGGTTGCGGTGAGCGTGGGCTTCAGCTTCGGCCCACAGGCCGGCCTCGAACGCGGCGGTTGCGGAGAGGAGTTCCAACTCGGCCTCATCGTAGAAGGCCGTCCACGTGGGCCGCGAGCACGTCATGTCGATGCGGCCGAACGCGTCCCGCGCGTACCCGAGGCTCCGTCCCATGGCTGTCACATCACCCACGCTCGCGTGATGGGTAGCCATGCGGGCGTGGGTCAGTGAGGCGTAGAATGGGTCCTGGCGCACGATCCCCGTGGACCGGGCGACCTCCCTGGCGGCCTTGGAATCGGAGGTCCTGCCCATGTGGCTGTACAAGACGCCTGCGAAACCCCAGCACCGCAGCTGGGTTGCCGGATCGTTCGAGAGGCCGGCCAGAGTCACTGCCTGGTTGAGGTGGACCTCCGCGCTGCCGAGCCTGCGCCCGTCGATCGCCGCCCACATGGCACTGCTGGCGAACAGTGCGGCTGCCGTGTAGAGGCGCGACCGCGTGCGTTGGCCGACGCTGCCGCGCTGCTGGAGGTCGAGTGCCCGCTGTACGAGCCGAGAGGCCCGTTGTTCGGTTTCCACGGTGCCGCCGGCGTGATTGTCTGACGCGATGAGCCTGGCAAGCTCCAGGTCGAGCTGGTCCACATCGGCGGACCCGACCCGGTAGCGGGTCGAGCCCGTGGCTCCGACTGCCGCCACGGCGGCAAGTGGGGCAGTGGTGAGGAGAGTTCGTCGCTGCACGTGGTCCTCCAGGTTCGACGCCGATCGGTACGTAGCCGGCGGGGTGAAACCGAGGTCTTCGGTCGGACACTCAAATACTGCCTCCAAAGCGAGGCATGTTCGCCCCTGAGGCCTCGTCGTCTTTCCGTGAACCAGGTTGTACACCGTTCGATCACTGAATGTGCCGCGCTTGCCGGTCAGCTCCTCAAGCTTCCCGTTCATCTCCTCGGCCAGCTCGCTGTAGCTCAGGCCTGACTGCTTCAGCTGCCGGCCGAACGCCATGTCGGATGCGTGATCCACCATGCACTCACGGTACCGGTGTGCAGGTGGCTTCTCTTCCGCTTTGCCAAGGCATGGCAAAGTCTTCTGGTGGGCTGTGCTCGGGAAGCCGTCGTTCTTCGTGGGCCTGGACACCCAACGGCTCGTTGAATGGTTGTCAGTCGCCAGGGACCGAACCTGACAGGACCCGGTGACTGGTGACGATGCTGCCCGGAGCCGTGTCGTAGGGCCGTGTAGCAGTCTCAACCACCATGTCGTAGGAGTTTCGAGGGCCGACCTTCCCGAGGCGGCTCTCGGTGGCGGAGGACAGGCCGATGGCGAGACGCACCCCCAGACGTCAGAATCGAGAGGTCGTAACAGGGTCCTCGAAGCCCGAGTTGAACCGGCCTCCAGCGGGCTGGCATTCGCTCTGGTCCGCTGCCGGACGCGAGCCGGTGATCTCCCAGGAGTGTTCCAGGTGCCGGGAGTTGGACGCCATTGCCCGTGCGGCGCTGCGCGTCACCGACCCGGCGAGCGGTCACTGGTATCGGGATGCCTCGCGCTTGAGCGATGTTCGCGTGCTGCGGGAGCGTCACGCGCCGTACTGCGAGCACCCCGGGGCGGTGGGCGTGGGTGAATCCGTTCCCCCGCCGCCGGAGGATCCGGCGGCGGGCGCCGACCAGGCCGACGCCGACCCGCCGCCGGAGCCCGCCGAGTCGGACACCATGCGGCTCCTTCGGGAGCGCACCAGGGAGTTGCGGCACCGCCGCGCCGCCGACTGGCGTTGAACCTTCGGATGAGAGACACCATGACCGACCTCCCCGCGAGCCCGGCGCTCGCCCACCCGACCCGCACCACCCCGGTCAGGCAGCACGCCGACGACCTCCCCGCCCCGCGCGGGGACGCGCCCGCCCCGCGCCTCCGGACGGTCTGGCGCTTCACGGACTGGACGCTGAGCCACGCCGCGAACGAGCCCGACCTGCCCCCGGTGAGGCACCGCTTCCAGTGCGTCTCGGAGGACGAGGACGGCTGGGTGTGCGGAGCCGAGGGCCCCGAACGCGTGTCCTTCGAGGCCGCCCAGGGCTGGCCGTTCCTGCGCGTCAAGGACGCCCCGGACCACCGTACGTACGACCACGTCGCCCGGGTGCCGTGGACGGTCTCGCCGAGGGTGGAGCCCGGCACGGTGATCCCCTGACGGGTCCGATCGACACGTCCCGCGCGTAGCGGGACGTCCCCGAGCATGGTCGAGCGTCCTCGGGGAGCCGCGCACCGGTGGCCGCGACAAGCCGCCGGTGCGCCGTCCGGGAATCGAACCGGACACCTCGGCGGGACATCGGCCCGTCGGGCGCGACCAGCTCACCAGCACGGAGGTATCGGGATGGGCGACCACGGCGGCGGCTCGGGGTACGCGGGGCTCACGGTGCGCCCGTCGTTTCACGTCGGCGGCACGCCAGTGCCCCGAGCTCGTGCAGGGCGGCGTGACCTGCACGGTGGACGCGTCGGGCGAGCTGCTCACGGTCCGCGGCTTTCCCGACGGCGGCCGGAGCGTCTCCCTCACCCGCCGCCACCAGAACGTGGGGGCCGAGGTCACCGGTGCGACGGTCGACGAAGCGGAGCTGCGCCGCGTCCTCGACGCGCTGCACCCGCTGTCGGACGCGGAGCTGGAGGGGCTGATCCGGGACAAGAGGACCGTCTACCGTATCTGATCCGCGTGCCCGCGCGCCCGGGGGCGCGAGCCCGGGCGGCGGGTGGTGGGTCACCGAGCATGAGCCTTTTGCCGCGAATAGGTGAATGCTGACTCGGTTTCCGATTTATGACGGCCGGGCACATGGCGCTTGCAACATTCGCCCACGAAGCGGCGCGGCGGCTCCACGGCCCACGCGTCAGGGAAAGAGGCATGTCATGGCCCCCGTACCCAACGGCGTCTACGCGATCACCAAGCCCAACGAGCAGCTCCTCACCTTGCTCGGCGGAGCGTCCCGCCCGGGCTCGCAGGTGGTGCTCCTGCCCCCGACCGGCCAGCCCGGTGAGCAGGAGTGGGAGGTGGCGGGGCTCGGCAACGGCAACGTCACGATCAAGAACCTCCGCAGCCAGACCTATCTGAGCTTCGACGGGGAGCCCGAGGTCAACAAGCTGCTCGGCGGGTTCGCCGAGCCCCGCCAGTGGGTGCTGCGCCAGTCGTCGGAGCACTTCACCTTCCACATCGTCGTGCCCGGCGGCCCCATCGACGGCAGCGAGCTGGTCGTCGACCTGAGCCTCCTGCGGATCTACCCGCCCCTGACGGCGCTGCGGCCCATCCAACCGCAGGACGTGGAGCAGGCGTGGCACTTCGAGTTCCACGAGTAGTGCGCGCCACGCGTACGTAGCACTTCGCCCGTGCACAGGAAGTCGG
>NZ_JBHUAF010000079.1:0-27462 GCF_042789895.1 Kitasatospora sp. NPDC056783 | reverse complement strand
GAGCCCCCGTCGGGGCTCCGGGCGCGCGGGGACCGGACCCGCGAGCACCGGGAACGCAACGGCCGGGAACGCAAGGGCCGGGCGAGCGAGGACCGGACGGCGACGGAACGCCACCTGGGGCGCCGCCTCCGCGGGCTGCTGCCGCGCCGACCGGACTGGTACATGGTGGCGCTGGCCGCAACGGTCGGGCTGGCGGCACTGTTCCCGGCCTCGGGCGCCTCCGCTCGAGTCGCCGAGGTGGCCTGTGACCTCGCGGTGGCACTGCTGTTCTTCCTGTACGGAGCCCGGCTCTCCACCCGCGAGACGCTGGCCGGGCTGCGCCACCTGCGGTTGCACGCACTGGTGTTGGCCACCACCTTCGTCCTCTTCCCGCTGCTCGGGCTGGCCACCGCGCTGCTCACGCCCGTCCCGCTGACCGGGCCGTTGCAGACCGGCCTGCTGTTCCTGTGCCTGGTGCCCTCGACGGTGCAGTCCTCGGTGGCGCTCACCGGCACCGCCGGGGGCAACGTCCCGGCGGCGATCTGCGCGGGCACCTACTCCAGCCTGGCGGGGCTGGTGCTGACCCCGCTGCTGTCCGCCTGGCTGCTGGGTTCGCACACCCGGCTGTCCGCCGCCGGGCTGATACGGATCGGGCTCCAGCTACTCGCGCCCTTCCTGCTGGGGCAGTTGCTGCGACCCTGGCTCCGTGGTCCGCTGTCCCGGCACAGACGGGCTCTGACCCCGGTGGATCGCGGGTCGATCCTGCTGGTCGTCTACACGGCGTTCAGCGCGGCGGTGTCCCAGGGCATCTGGCACCTGGCCACACCGCTGGCGCTGCTCGGGCTGCTCGCGGTGCTGCTGGCCCTGCTCGCCGCCGCCCTGGCGGTGACCGGGCTCGGAGCGCGGCTGCTGGGGCTCGACCGGGCGGCCACCGTCGCGGCGGTGCTGTGCGGCTCGCAGAAGAGCCTGGCCAACGGCCTGCCGATGGCCACCGTCCTGTTCGGCCCGGCAACGGGGCTGATGGTGCTGCCGCTGATGCTCTACCACCAGCTCCAGTTGGTGGTCGGCTCGCTGCTCGCCGGCCGCTGGTCGCGGGCACCGGCAGCAACGGTACCGGCGACAACGGCACCGGCGGCCGCCGCGCTCGACCCGCCACCGGCGGCGATCTCCGGCCCGGGCGCTCCGCCCACGCCCGGGTGATCGCCCACCGCGGCCCGGGCGGGGCCAGACGCCGAATCGGCTCCCCGCCCCGCCGAGCCACAACCCGGATGCGCCGACGCACCGCCTACGTGGGCTCCCTCGATCCGGAGGCCGCGGTACCGGACGTGTGCTGCCACTGCTCACGGACGCCAGGTCCAGCGCCGGCTCCGGCACCGGGCGCGGCGTCGCGGGTGACGGCGACGAGGCCCGAACCGGCGGTGCGGCGGCCGGTCCTCATCCCTCTTCGGTGGGGGTGTCGAGGGCGGCGGCCGGGAGAACGGGCGGCGAGGGTCAGGGTGGCGCCGTCATCCGCGAGCACGGTGTAGGGCATGGCCGACCAGACCCGGCCGTGCGCGACGTCCCGTCGGACGGCGGTGGTGCCCGGGGCGAACACCGCGCCCGTCATCGGACGTAGTACGCGCGGTTGTGGGCGGCGACCGGCGGGGACTGGTAGGTCCAGACCCCGGCCGCCGGGGCGTCGGCGATGAGGTGGGCGAGGTCGCGGGCGGACTCCTCGGCGGGGTTGCCGAGGTCGAGCCGGACGCGCTCGGCGCTCCGGTCGTCCAGGGCGTAGTAGTGGTAGGGCTGGTACACGCTGAGCGGCCCGGCCAGCAGCTTGCCCTCGTCGTCGGTGCCGTAGCCAGTGATCGGGGTGTTGTTGACGGACTCGGCGGTGAGGCCGATCAGATTCACGTCCAGGGCGAGGAGTTCCTCATCGTGGCGGCGCAGCCCGTCGGGCCCGAGGGTGGCCCGGCGGCAGGAGACGGACCAGCGTTCACGCACGGCGGCTGCGTTGAGGGAGGGCAGGGTGGTGTCGAACCAGCCCGGGTACTTGGGCTCGGCGTAGAGCCGGCGCCCGGCGTCGATGGCCAGCGGGTTGTCGCAGAGCACGTGCAGCCGGGCGGTGCCGAGCAGCTTGGTCTGGTCGTAGCCCCGGGCGTACTGGCCGTAGTTGACCACCGGAATCCGCTCCTCGGCGAAGAGCGGATGGGCGACGAGGTTGATCTCCAGTTCCTGGGTGATGCCGCCACCGTTCGGATACTGGGCGAAGTAGAGCTGGTAGTTGAGCGAGACGCAGGCCCCGCCGTCGAACCTGGCGGCGTTCAGCCCGGGGTGGCGTTTGGCGAGCAGCTCTCGGGCCCGCCCGAGGTCGACCAGGTAGTCGACGCCGATGTTGTGCAGCGCGCCGTAGTGGAAGGGCAGGTGGTAGGGCTCCGGTACGGGCGGCAGCGGCAGGCCGGTCATCGGGACTCCGGGGGCGTGGGAGGGGGAGCGGAGGGAGGGGACGAGGGGGAGGCGGCCGGTGGCAGCACGGCCGCCGGGCGGTGCAGTTCCAGCAGGTCGTGGTGCATCCGTTCGGCGCTGCGCAGGGCGAGGGCGGCCATGGTGAGCGACGGATTGGAGGTGCCCAGGGACGGCATCGAGCCGCAGCCGACGGCGTACAGGTTGGGGTGGTCCCAGCAGCGCTGCCACTGGTCCACCACCGAGGTCGCGGGCGAGTCGCCCATGATGTGGGTCCCTCCGGCGTGGCCGGCGCCCCGGTAGCCGTGGACGGTCCCCCGGTGTTCGAGCCGTCCCGGCCACCCGGATGCCGGGTACGCGGTGTGGTCCTCGGCGCCGAGCAGCGCGAACAGCTGGTCGGAGACGGCCCGGGCGGAGGCCATGCCCTCGCGGACGTACCCGGAGAGGTCGTAGTGGACGGCCGGGCTCGGCAGACCGATCGGGTCGCACCGGTCCTGGTCCAGGGTGATCCGGTTGGCCGGGTCGGCCGGCTGCTCCAGCTCGAACTGGAGGGAGAACTGACGGCCCAGCCGGTCGCCGAGCCGCTCCCGCAGCTCCTTGCCGCGCAGGCCCTCCGCGATCACCGCCGCCGCCTCGGCCTCCGGCGCTCCGCCCGACCAGGACCAGCCCCAGTTGCCGATCTCGATCCGGAACGGCGCCCGGCGGTGGCGGCCCGCGCCGAAGCGGAACGACTCCAGGCCGCTGGTGGAGGCGGGCCCGCGATGGGGTCCGACCGGTCTGGGCATCAGTCCCCAGGTGAGCAGCACCGGGTGGTCCATCAGGTTCCGGCCGACCTGGTCGCTGCGGTTGGCCAGGCCGGAGAGGAGGAGCAGCCGGGCGTTCTCGATCGCGTGTGCGGCGAGGACGACCAGGTCCGCCGACATCCGGTGAACCGTGCCGCCCGCCCGGTACTCGACTCCGTCAGCCCGTCCGGTCTCCGGGTCGGCCAGCACCCTGCTGACGACGGCCTCCGTGCGCAGTTCGACGCCGGCCGCCCAGCGGGCCTGGGTGCGCAGCGGGGTGTACTTGGCCCCGGTCGGGCAGGCCGGGACGCAGCCGGCGCTGCCCGCGCAGAGCGGCCCCTCGGCGGAGCCGGGCCGGGTCGGCACGCCGTTGCGGGCGTGCGGGGTGACGGTGACGGCGAGCCTGGTCGGGCCGGGCTCGGCGGGGTCGTGGACGGTCCGGCCGTCGAGGACGTGGGCCAGCTGCCGGTCGAGGTAGCTGGCCGGGATGGCGCGCATCGGGAAGTCGTAGCCGTCGGGGACGGGCAGTCCGACGGCGCGGCGCTGGTCCTCGGCGTCGGCGGCGACGCCGAGTTCGCGCTCGGCCTCACGGTAGTGGGGCTCCAGGTCGTGGTAGCCGATCGGCCAGTCGCGGCCGTGGCCGAGGTCGCCGGTGTGGAAGTCCTCGGGGTGCATGCGCGGGGTGAGGCCGGTCCAGAGCAGACCGGTGCCGCCGTTGGCGCGCAGGTAGCCGCTGGCGTAGGGCAACGGCCCGTACTGGCGGAGGTGGCCGGTGGCGGTGAAGCCTCCGTCCGGGCGGCCGGTGAGGTCACCGGCGTCCGGTGACGGGGCGTCGGGGTTGTGCGGGTAGGGCGAGGTGGGCGGTCCGCCGCCGGCCGCTCGGTAGGCGGTGGCGGCCTCGGCTCCGGTGGGCGCGGCCGGCCCGGCCTCCAGGACGAGGACCCGCCAGCCCCGTGCGCCGAGCCGGTGGGCGACCAGTGTTCCGGCGAAACCCGCGCCGACCACGACGGCGTCCCAGCGCGCGCTCATCGGCCCCCACCTCCGGGTGCCGCGCCCCCCGGCTCCGTCTCGGCTCCGCCCGGCGGATCGACCGCCGCCGAGGCCGCCGCCGAGACATCCTCCGACACCCCCGCCGAGGCCGCCGCCGACACATCTGCCGGGGCCCCGGTCGTGGGTCCGCCCGGCACCTCCGGCCCGCCCGGCAGCTCCGCCCCGCGCGGCGCCGCGGCCCAGCTGCCGTGGCCGGGGGCCGCGGCGCCGGGCGGACTGGCGTGGAAGGTCCGCCAGACCAGCCCCTGGTCGCGGGCGCGGGCGGAGGAGGGTGCCTCACCGGGCCAGGTGCCGACGTACCAGAGGTGGACCAGGGCGTGTTCGTCGCGGACCCGGTGGGCCAGCGTGGTGCGGTGGTGCTCGTCCGCCATGCCGGTGGCGCGCAGTTCGGGGACGTCGAAGCCGGTCAGCTCGGCGCAGACGCGCAGGAACTCGTCGAGGTCGGCCAGGGCGTCGACGTACTGGTTCGCGACTGGGTCCCAGCACTCCACCAGGTCGTAGTCGGCTGAACGGTCGTCGGACACGGACACGCGGGCACCCCCAGGATCGGCAACGGGTGGCCGAGGCGCGCCAGGCCGTACGGCGCAAAGGACCGTACGGCGCGACAGGCCCCACAACGCGGCAGGTCCGGAGCGCCGGGCCTCACCGCACGGCCGGGCCTGCCACCGCGATCCTGCCGCCCGTCCTCACTGTCGGAAACGCGTTGCGCGAATCTGCCCGGACTTCGTCGCCGCTTGCCCGATCGGCCACCGGTCACGGCCGCCCGGTGCTCGCTTCCGGCCGGTCCAGCGCGCGCACCGCCGCCAGGACGTCCAGTCCCAGCCCCGGGTCGGCGTCCTCGGGCTGGCTGACGGACAACCGGGTGACCAGGCCCGCGTACCGGCGCCGGATCTCCTGGGCGACCTCCTCGACCGGGCCGCAGACCGCGAAGGTGTCGAACACCTCGTCGTCGATCAGCGCGGCCATCTCCGCCCAGCGCCCGCGCACCGAGTGGGTGTGCAGCTCCTCCTGGAGGCCCTCCCAGCCGTGCTCTGCCAGGACCGGGCGGTAAGCCGGGGTGGAGGCGTAGAAGGCGAGCCGCTCGCGGGTGGCGGCCCGGTTGGCCGCCAGTTCCTCCTCGGTGCGGCCGGTGGCGGTGAGCACGTTGCCGACGATCTCGAACGGCCGCTCCGTCCAGGCTGCGCCCTCCGCCTCTGCCCGGGCCCGCTCCTCGGTCAGGCCGGGCAGCACCTGTTCGGTCAGGTAAGCGGTGGAGGAGAACGGGTGGCTCAGGAAGCCGTCGGCCACCGCTCCGGCGGTCCGGGTCATCAGCGGCCCGACGCCCGCCAGCAGGATCCGTGGCACCCCGGACGGGACCGGGTCCGGCGAGAACACCGGCGTCATCACGGTGTGGGTGTAGAACTCCCCCCGGAAGCGCAGCCGTTCACCGGTCTGCCAGCTGTGCCAGATCGCCCGCACCGCGTGGACGTACTCGCGCATCCGGGCGGCCGGGCGGTCCCAGGGCATCCCGAAGCGCTTCTCGATGTGCGGCTTGACCTGCGAGCCCAGGCCGATGACGGCCCGTCCGCCGGAGGCCGCGTGCAGCCCCCAGGCCTGGTAGGCCAGCGTCATGGGGGTGCGGGCGAAGGCCACCGCGATGCCGGTGGCCAGTTCGATCGCCGCGGTCCGGTCGGCGGCGCGGGCGAGCTGGAGGAACGGGTCGTACGCGGTCTCGGCGACCACCAGCCGGTCCATGCCCCGGCGTTCGGCCTGTTCGGCGGCGTCCAGGATGCCCGCCGGGTGCCCGGAGGCGGTGGCGTCGAGGCGGAAGGCGGCGGGTCGGTCCATGGCGATGCTCCTGCTCGGGGGCGGCGGTCCTACCCGGGTAGCCTGCCACGCCCCGGCCCGCCCTCCGGCCCGCCCTCCGGACGGCCCACCGCCGACTTCCCCGCCGCAGCGCCGGCCACCCCGAACAGCCGGTCCAGGTGCCGGTCGACGGCCGTGAGGACGGCGGCGGGCCCGATCACGTCCAGCTCCAGCAGCGTGGTGAACCCGGTGAGCGCGAGCAGCAGGTCCGTCTCCACCGCCGGGTCCCGGTCGGCCGCGAGGCATCCGTCGGCGATCGCCTGCCGGACCACCTGCTCGACCAGCGCCCGCCCCTGGAGCAGCGCGCCGCGCGCCCTCGCGTGGACCTCCTCGTCGTGCAGCGCCTCCAGCACGTAGGCGGCGCTCATCCGGCTGGTCGCGCGGGCGTCGGCGTGCAGGGGCAACATCTCCACCAGCATCGCCCGCAGCACGTCCCTCGGGTGCGGCCGTTCCCCGAGCGCTCCCAGCGCCCGGCCGACCCGCAGCCCGCTCTGCTCACCGGCGAAGTCCATCGCGAAGGAGAGCATCTGCGACCGGGAGCCGAAGTAGTGCTGGAGCTGCCCGAGCGAGATGCCGGCCTCCCGGGCGACCTCGCGCATCGTCAGGTGGGTGGCGCCGCACCGCTCCACGACCCGCCACAGTGCCCGGGCGATCGTCTCTCGGCGTTCCCGGTGGTCGACCTGCTTGGGCATGGGCGGCGGCTCCTCGAACTCCGTCCGGACGAACTCCGTCCGGACCCGTCGGACTCTACGGGCTCTGCGGATTCGTTTCCATACACTTGACATAATACAGCCGACCGATAACGTGGAGGACCTTCCGAGGGAGGACACATGCCAGCACAGCCCGTTGTCCGCACCACCGAGGGACTCGTCCACGGCCGCTGGGAGCAGCGGCGCGCACAGGAACCGCGGGACGGCCGGGACCTCGCGGTCTTCCGCGGCCTCCGCTACGCCCGGCCACCGGTCGGGGCCCTCCGCTTCGCCGCCCCCGTCGAGCCCGCGCCCTGGCACGGCGTCCGCGAGGCCACCGCCTTCGGCCCCGTCGTCCCGCAGTCCGGTCCGATGCCCGCCGGCCCCGCCGAGCCGTCCGAGGACACCGACTGGCTGACGCTCAACGTCTGCACGCCCGATCCGGGATCGGCCGGGCTGCCGGTCCTGGTCTGGATCCACGGCGGCGGGTTCATCTCGGGGACCGCCGGCGACCCGCTGTACGACCCGACCGCCCTGGCTTCCGCCGGGCTGGTCGTGGTGAGCGTCAACTACCGGGTGGGCGCCGAGGGCTTCCTCCTCCTGGAGGGCGCCCCGGCCAACCGGGCCTTCCTCGACCAGCTCGCCGCCCTGCGCTGGGTGCGGCGCAACATCGCGCGGTTCGGCGGCGACCCCGCCCGGGTGACCGTCGCCGGGCAGTCCGCGGGCGCCGGCTCGGTCGCCGCCCTGCTAACGATGGACGCGGCCCGCGGGCTGTTCCGCCGGGCCGTCGCCCACACCGTCCCGGGCAACCACTGCACCCCCGCCCTGGCCGCCGAGGTCACCGCCGAGACGGCCAGGCTGCTCGGCACGGCCCCGACCGCCGCCGCACTGGCCGAGGTGCACCCCTGGCGGCTGGCCGCGGCGGTCACCGAACTCGGCACCGCGCTGCCTCGGCACCTCGCGCGCTGGGGGCGGCTGGCCCAGACCGGCATCGCCACCGTCCCGGTGGTCGACGGCGAGGTCCTGCCCGGCTCACCGTGGTCGGCGGTCACCGACGGCGTCGACCTGCTGGTCGGCCACACCCGGGACGAGTTCCGGCTGTTCGGCGTTCTGAGCGGCCGACACGGCGGCTTCACCGAGGAGGAGGCCCGGCTCGCCCTGGAACTGCTCGCCCCGCCGCCGACCGGCCCGGACGCCTACCGGGCCGCCCTTCCGGGGGCGACACCCTCCGAACTCCTCGAAGCGGTCCACTCGGACGCGCTGTTCCGGGTGCCGTCGCTCCGTCTGGCCGAGGCCAACGCGGCGGTCGGCGGCACCTCCCACCTCTTCGAGCTCACCCTGCCCGCGCCCGCCCTGGACGGCGCGTTCGGCGCCTGCCACGGCCTGGACGTGTCCCTCGCCTTCGGCACCCTGGACAGCCCGATGGGCCGGTACTTCCTCGGCGACCCGCCCACCGCCGCGGCGGTCCGCGTCTCCGCGGAGCTGCGACAGGCCTGGGTCCGGTTCGCCACCACCGGCGACCCGGGGTGGCCCGCCTTCGAACCTGACGGTCAGCTCACCCGGGTCCTGGACGTCCGCTCGGAGACCGTCCGCTACCCGGAACAGACCGCCCGCCGGATCTGGTCGGGGCACCCACTCACCGCCTACGACCTGCGCTGACGTCCGGACGGCCCCGCCATTCGGACGGCCCCGCCATTCGGGCAGCTCCGCCATTCGGACGGCCCCACCGTTGGGACGGCCCCTCCCCTACCGCTGTGCCGCCGGGACCCGCAGCAGCTTCAGCAACTCGGCGGCCACCGGACCCGAGGAGGCGGGGTTCTGTCCGGTCACCAGATTGCGGTCGACCACCACGTGCGGCGCCCAGGGCTCGCCCTCCTCGAACTCCACTCCGAGCTCGACCAGCTCGTCCTGGAGCAGCCACGGCGCCCGGTCGGCCAGGCCGGCCTGGGCCTCCTCCAGGTTGGTGAAGCCCGTCACCCGGTACCCGGCGAACGGCGAGCCGCCCTGCTCACCCCGCGCGGCGAGCAGGGCGGCCGGGCCGTGGCAGACCACCCCGAGCGGGCGCCCGGAGGCGAGCGCCCGGGTGAGCAGCCGGCCGGAGTCCGGGTCGACCGCCAGGTCCTCCATCGGGCCGTGACCGCCGGGGTAGTACACGACGTCGTAGTCCGCCGGGTCGACCTCGGCCAGTACCACCGGGTGCCGGAACTCCTCGATCTTCGGCAGTTCCTCGGCCATCGCCGGGTCGGTCAGGCTGGCGCCGTCCGCGACCGGGACCACCCCGGCCGGGGTGGCGACCGTGACCCGGTGGCCGGCCTCGGTGAAGGCCCGGTACGGGACGACCGCCTCCTCCGCCCAGAACCCGGTCGGGTGAGCGGTGCCGTCGTTCAGCGTCCAGACCTTCGAACCGGTCAGGACGAACAGGATGTCGGCCATCGGGTGTGCCTCCAGGCGTGGTGTTCTCCGCCACGACGGCCCCGCCGCGGCACTCACTCCGTCAACGCTAGGTCCACTCCCGCGGGTCTCGCGCGCCCGGCGGGATCCGGAGGAGAGACCACCGCCCAGCGCTCTCCTCCGGACGGCCGCCCACCGACGCACCGCCCCCGCCCGGCCTCAGACCGCGAGGTCCCGCCGCTCCAGCACCCGGAAGGCCACCGCCGCCCCGAGCAGCCCCACGCCGAGCAGCACCCCGAACGCCGCCCACGGCACCCCGCCGTGGCCGAGCACGTCGCCCGGGGCGTAGTAGTGGAACGGGCTGAGGTAGCGCAGCGGGCGGGCCGGGGACCAGGCCAGCGCGACGAAGTTGAGCGCGAAGCCGACCGCGCCGAAGGCGACGGCCGCGCCGATCACATGGGCCCGGCGCCGGCTGAACGCGGAGACCGCCAGCACCGGTCCGGTCAGGCAGAACGCGAGGGCGCAGCCGAGCAGGCCGGCGGTGAACACCGCGCTCTCCGGGACGGCCTCGCGCAGCTTCGCGGCGGACGCCACCCCGATCGCGAGGGTCAGTGTCGCGGCGGCGTTGAGCAGCACCGTGGCGGCGACCAGGGCGCCGGTCCGTTCGGCCAGCAGTCGGCGCCGGGAGACCGGCCTGGTCATCAGCAGCTCGATGGTGCCGGACTCGACGTCGGCCGCGACGGCGGCGGCGCCGAGCGAGCCGATCACGGTGAGCTGGAGGGCGATCCAGAACGGGTGGGTGAGCCCGGCGCCGAGCAGGCCGGGGTAGCTGGCGATGGAGATGTCGCCGTTGGAGCCGCTGAAGGCCTTGAACGCACCGGGCGGGGTACGGCGTTCGCCGAACAGGTCGCCGCTCGGGACGGTCACGGCGATCACCACGATCAGGGTCTCGAAGACGACCATGCCGAGCAGCAGGAAGAGCAGCATCCGGCGGCGTCGGTGCAGGGCGAGCCAGACCAGCGGGAGGCGGCGGTTGACGGTGCCCGGGTTCATGGCCGCTCCTCCGGTGCCGGTCGGCCGCTGTCGTGCGCGCCGTCCTCGTCGATGCCGTCGGGGTCCGCTTCGACGCCGTCGGGGTCCGTCTCGAAACCGTCGGCGTCCGCGGCACCGACGGAGCGGTAGAGGTCGAGGAAGGCCTCGTCCAGGCCCGCCTCCTCCACCGTCAGGTCGGCCACCGGCAGTTCCGCCAGCAGCGCCCGCACCGCCCCCACCACCTCGTCCGGTGGCACCAGCAGCTCGACCCGTGGACCGTCCCAGCGCGGGGACCACCGATCGGCGGTGCCGAGCGGCCCGGCGCCCCGCCCGTCGGCGAGGAGCAGCCGGACCCGGCGGGCCCTGGCCTGGCGCAGTTCGGCCACCGAACGGACGGTGACCAGCCGGCCGTGGCGGACGATGGCGACCCGGCGGCAGGTCCGCTGCACCTCGGGCAGCACGTGGCTGGAGAGCAGGACGGTGCGTCCGGCCTCGGTCTCCCCGGCGAGCAGTTCGTAGAAGGTTTCCTGGACCAGCGGGTCCAGTCCCTCGGTGGGTTCGTCCAGCACCACCACCGGGGGCCGGTGCTGGAGCGACTGTACGAGCCCGAGCTTCTGCTTCATCCCGCGCGAGTACTGCCCCACGGGACGTGCCAGATCGGCCCGGGAGAGCTTCAGCCGCTCGCACAGTTCGCCCTGGCGCGGAACCTCGGCGCCCTGGAGGGCGGCGAGCAGGTCGAGGGTCTGCTGCCCGGTGAGTTCGGGGTAGAGCCGCAGTTCGCCGGGCAGGTAGCCGATCGAGGGGGCGAGTCGGCCGTGGTCGGCCACCGGGTCCAGGCCGAGCACCCGGACCTGCCCCTCGCTGGGGCCGAGCAGCCCGACCAGGCAGCGCAGCGTGGTGGTCTTGCCGGCGCCGTTGGGGCCGAGCAGGCCGAACACCTCGCCGGCCTCGACGGAGACGTCCAGCTGTTCGATGCCGACCGTGCTGCCGTAACGCTTGGTGAGCGAGCGCAGTTCGATCACCGGGCCGCCTCCGCCGCCACGGTGGACCACGCTTCGGTCCGGTCGGTCCTGATGCGGTCGGCCCTGGTTCCCCGGCATGACCACCTCCTGTGACGGATGCCTCCGTGTGACGGGCCCGCTCCGGTGCCGCACACACCCCGGCGACGGCCCCGGCCCCACCCCGGCGACGGGCGCGTCCGACATCCAAGCGCGCCCGGCCGGGCCGGTCGAGGGACGCGCCCGGGCCGGGCCCGCGGCTCACCCCTTGCACACGCCCAACGGCACCAGCCGGGCGACCCGCCGGGCGAGCCCGGCCTCCTCGGTGACGGCGGCCACCGCGTCGACGTCCTTGTACGCCTCGGGCGTCTCCTCCGCGAGAGCCCGCCAGGAGGCAGGCCGCACCGCGATGCCCCGCGCCTCCAGCTCGCTCTTCAGCCGCTCGCCGCGCACGGTGCGCTGCGCCTGGTGGCGGCTGAGCACCCGCCCGGCGCCGTGGCAGGCGGAGCGGAACGCCTCGTTGCCGGGCAGGCCGACCATGACGTACGAGGCGGTGCCCATGGTGCCCGGCACCAGCACCGGCTGCCCGGCCTCGGCCAGGTCGGCGGGCAGGTCGGGGTCGCCGGGCGGCAGCGCCCGGGTGGCTCCCTTGCGGTGCACGCACAGGGTGCGGGGCTCGCCGTCCACGTCGTGGGTCTCCAGCTTGGCGAGGTTGTGCGAGACGTCGTAGACCAGTTCCAGCCCGACGCCGAGCGCGGTGGCGAAGGCCCGGCGGGCGGCCTCGGAGAGCAGTTGCCGGTTGGCCCGGCCGTAGTTGGCGGCGGCGGTCATGGCGCCCAGGTAGGCGCGGCCGCGCGGGGAGCCGACCGGGGTGCAGGCGAGCTGGCGGTCGGGGACCTCGATCCGGTAGCGGTGCAGCTCCCGGTCCATGGCGCGGACGTGGTCGGTGCAGATCTGGTGGCCGAGGCCGCGCGAGCCGCAGTGGATCATGACGCAGACCTGTCCGGGCCGCAGTCCGAAGGCGGCGGCGGTCCGCTCGTCGGGCACCCGGTCGACGGCCTGTACCTCCAGGAAGTGGTTGGCCGAGCCGAGGCTGCCGACCTGCCGCAGTCCTCGCTCGACGGCCCGGGTGCTCACCTCGCCGGGGGCCGCGCCGGCCAGCACTCCGCGGTCCTCGCAGCGTTCCAGATCGCGCGGCACGCCGTGGCCGTGCTCGACGGCGTAGCGGGCGCCGCCGAGCAGGAGTTCGTCCAGCTCCCCCGGTCCGGACAGCTGCCACAGCCCGCCCAGGCCCAAACCGCGCGGCACGGTGCGGTCCAGCAGGTCCATCAGACGGCGGATCCGCTCCGGGTCGAGTTCGTCCCGGCTGACGCCGGCGGCCAGCAGCCGGACCCCGCAGGAGATGTCGAAGCCCACCCCGCCGGGCGAGACCACCCCGCCCCGCTCGACGTCGGTGGCGGCGACCCCTCCGATCGGGAAGCCGTAGCCCCAGTGGACGTCGGGCATCGCGTACGAGGCGCGGACGATCCCGGGCAGTGTCGCCACGTTCGCCACCTGTTCCAGTGCCTTGTCCCCGGCGGCCTGCGGCAGCAGCGCGGCGCTCGCGAACACCACGCCGGGCACCCGCATCGGTGGGCGCGGCTCGATCCGCCAGCGGTGCCGGCCCGCCTCGGCCAGTGCGATCTCCACCTCGGCCACCTCGCTCCCACGGGCCCGCCGCATCCGGGGCCGGGCTCAGACGTCCACCGTGACCCGGCAGGTCCAGCCGTCCGGCCCGGCGCTCAGGTCCAGGTCGTGCAGTGCGACGGCCTTCGGCACGGCGCCGACCAGCACGGCGGTGGCGGCGTCGGCCATCCGGAAGCGGACCGTCACCCGGCGGGCCCCGTCCAGGCCCTCGATCGGGCCGATCGCCACCGCGACCGGCAGTTCGCCGTCGGCGTCCATCCGGTAGATGACCTCCTCCAGGACGCCGGCGAGCAGGTCCGGGTCGCTCACCGCGAGGACGGTGCAGCCGCGCTCGCCGGTGACCCGGGCGTCGGCGAGGTCGGCGAAGCCGGCGACGACGGCGTGCACCAGTTCGCCGATGCAGCCCTCGGCTGTCGGCGCCCAGGCTTCGACCCGCAGGTCGGCCGTGTGCGGCACGCTCCGGTGGCCACGGCCGGACCGGCCCGCGGGCTCGCGTCCGTCCACGAGCGACGCCTCCCGCACCCGTTGCCGTCCTTTCTCCAGCGTCGTCCCGCGCACCGCCCGGGGGCAAGTGCGGACGGCCGGGGAAGGACGCTCGGGCGTCGGCCCATGAGGATTCGACTCCTCGGGGCTCCGACTCCTCGGAGCTCCGGTTCCTCAGGGCTCCGGTTCCTCAGGGCTCCGATCCCTCGGAGCTCCGGTTCCTCAGGGCTCCGGCCCTTCAGGCCCCGACCGAGGCCAGATAGGCGGCGGCCAGTTGGGGCGTGGCCAGCCAGGCGGCGTGCTCACTCGGGTCGGCGTAGGTGTTGGCGAGCCGGCGGCCGACCTCCGGGTGTTCGGCGGCGGCCGCGAACACCCCCTGGAGGTGGTCCGGGACGGTCAGCATGGAGGCCGTGAAGTCCACGCTGTGCCGCGCCTGTTGCTGCCAGAACCGCTCGGCGGTGCGGCACATCCAGTCGGCCGTGAACGGGGCTTCGCCGTGCTCGACGACGGCCCGGCGGTAGGCCTCGGCCGCCCGGGCGGCGTTGTTGGCGCCCTGTCCGGTGATCGGGTCGGTCACCACCACCGCGTCGCCGATGCCCAGCACGTGGACGGCGTCCACGCCCGAGCCGAGTTCCGCCACCGGGCGCCGGACCACCGGGGTGACGGCGCCGGACAGTCCGGCACCGGCGTCGGTCGGCTCGGCCTCTGTCCAGAGCTCCGCCTCCCAGGGCAGGTACTCGCCCAGCAGCTCGCGGATCCGCGCCAGTCGGACGTCCGGCGACGGGGCGTCGCCGAAGGCGTCCAGCGGGCCGCCGGGCAGCGCCTCCCAGAGCAGGATGTCGCACGGGCCGGACAGGGTGAGCGCCGGCTGGAGGTACAGCTCGCCGAGGCCCGGCAGGGCGTTCATCCGGGCCCTCGGCTCCGCGGCCGGGTCGGGCGAGCCGACGCCGTGCGCGTACAGGCAGGACAGCGCCCGCTGCGGCCGGTCGAAGGGCGAGCGGGCGGCGTCGCGCTCGAAGATCCCGGCCAGCGCGCCGCGTCCGGCCGCGACCACGGTCAGCTCGTGTCGGCGGGCCAGCTGGTGCAGCCCGTCCGGGTCCAGCGTGCGGTACTCGATCCGGCCGCCGCGCTCGGCCAGCAGCTCCAGCCAGCCGGCCAGTTTGAGCCGCTGGTCCACCGACTGGGCGGGCTCGTCCAGGGTCATGGTGTACTCCAGCGCCCGTACCCCCGGGGGTACCGCGAGGACCGCCGCCACCGCCGAGACGGCCGGCGCCTGCTCCGCCCAGAGGTCCAGCCCGGCCGCCGCCTCGATCCGCAGCGCGGGGCCGAACATCGCCTGGGTGGACAGCACCCGGCCGGAGCGCAGCTGTTCCGGGGTGCGTTCGGCGACCAGTGTCACCTCGTACCCGTCCGCCACCAGCCCGAGGGCGAGCTGGAGGCCGGCCTGGCCCGCTCCGACGACGGCGATCCGGCGCACGACTGCCTCCCGATGGTCTGCTGGCGGTACGTCAGGCAGGCACAGTATCCGAGCGAACGCGCTCCGGTCACCGGACGCGGACGGATCGCCCCAGAGGTCGGCGCGGACGCCCGGCCGTGGCGGCCCGACCGTGGCGGCCCGGCCGGGGCTCAGCCGCCCAGGTGCGCGGTGATCACCTCCGCCACGGCCGCGGCCCGGTCGGCCAGGTAGAAGTGGCCGCCCGGGAAGACCCGCAGGTCGAAGGAGCCGGTGGTGTGCCGCTCCCACTGGCCGACCTGGTCGACGGTGGCGGAGGTGTCGCCCTCCCCCGCCAGGGCGGTGATCGGCAGCGACACGGTCGCGTCCGGCGCGCAGCGGTAGGTCTCGATGGCCGTGTAGTCGGCGCGCAGGCTCGGCAGGATCAGCTCGCGCAGGGCGGGGATGGTGAAGACCCGTTCGTCGGTGCCGCCGAGCGCGGCGATCTCGGCGAGCAGTTCGTCGTCGGGCAGCTGGTGGATGTTGGCGTCTCGGCCCAGGGAGGGGGCGCGGCCGGCCGAGACGAACAGCCGGTCGGGCCCCCGCACGCCGTCGCGCTCGAAGCGCCGGGCGGTCTCGAAGGCGACGGCCGAGCCCATGCTGTGCCCGAAGAAGACGAGCGGCCGGTCCGCCCAGTCCCTGAGCTCCCGGTAGAGCTCGTCGGCGAGTTCGGCCACCGAGCCGACCGTGGGCTCGGCGATGCGGTTCTGCCGGCCCGGGTACTGGACGGCGAGCACGTCAGCGTGCGGCGCCAGTGCGTTGGAGTGCTCCAGGTAGTAGCTGGCCGAGCCTCCGGCGTGCGGGAAGATCACGACCCGGGCGGGCGCGGAGTCGGACGGGTTGAACCGGCGGAACCACGGATTGTCGACGGCGGCGCTGCTGGGCATGCGGGGTGTGACCTCTCTCCGTGACGGACTGTGCCGGACCAGTCTGGCAGTGCCGGGGGCGGTCGCGGGGGCGTTGTGGCGATCATGGTCCCCGGTCGGCCGGTTCTCGCCCGTGCTCCTCCGGTCGTGGGGCCCGTCGTCGGCGAGGCCGGCCCGCCCGTGCGGCCGGCCTCCGAGATCAGTCCGTCGGCCCGAACCGCACCGACCGCGCCCGGGAGCGGGAGACTGTGTCGAGCAGCAGGACGGACGAGGCCTCCGGCACGGGCACCGGCCCGCCGGACCGCGTGTGGCGGGTGAAGGCGGCCGACAGCCGCTCCAGGCCGCGGCGGTGGCGGGCGAAGACCCGGGTGGAGGCGTGCCGGCCGCGGGCCCGCTGCCCGTCCAGTGCGGCCTCGGCGCCGACGTCCAGCAGCACCAGGTGCAGTTCACGGCCCCGGCGGCCCGTCTCCCGGGCCAGCCAGCGCCGCATCCAGGCGCGGCTGCCGCAGTCGTGCACCAGCAGCGGGCCGTCGCCGCGCACCGAGGAGCGCAGCAGCCGGAAGTGCTCCAGCCGGGCCCACGGCCGGTAGACCGCGTACGGCAGCGCGGCGGGCATCACCGCCGCGCAGGCCTCGTGCACCGTCCGCGGGTCCACCGTCCGCGGCGCCGCCGCGGACCAGCGCCGCAGCAGGGTGCTCTTCCCGGCCCCCGGCAGCCCCGACACCACCACGACGGCGTCGGCCGGGTAGGCGGTGACGAACTCCGCCCCGGCCTCGCCCCGCAGATCGACCACGCCGCGCGGCGTCACCACCGCCTCCGACCCGTCGTGCATCAGCCCGACCCCCCGTTCACGTCCGACCGGGAACCCTAACAACCGCCTCGGACGACGGCTCGTCCGCCTCGTCCCCGTCCGTGCCCGCCGGTGCCGATGGGGCCCCGGTCGGCCGCGGTGCGCCCGGGGGACCGGCCGTCCACTAGGCTGACGGACCGTCAGACAGGAGGACGGGCCATGGCCGAGGCGGCTCCGACGTACACCGCGCGAGTGCTGGACGGGCTCGCGCGCGATCCCGCGCGGGTGGCGATCCGGTACGGGGAGGACACCTGGACCGGGCAACGGTGCCTGGACCTGGTCCACCGCGCCGCCCGGGCGCTGGAACGGGCCGGCCTCGGACGCGGGGACGGGGTGACGGTGCTGGCCGGGAACCGGCCGGAGGCGCTGCTGGTGCGCCTGGCCGCGAACCTACTGGGCTGCCGGGTGGCGATGCCGTTCCCGGACGGGCCGGTCGCCGAGCAGGTGGCGCTGGCGGAGTTCGCCGGAACCTCCGCGCTGGTCTTCGACCCGCTCCGGTGCTCGGCCGCGGCCGCGGGGATCGCGCGGACCGTGCCCTCGGCCCTCCTGTTCTCCCTGGGCCCGGCACCGCACGGGCTCGGCACCGATCTGCTGGACCTCGCCGCGGCCCGTTCCCCCGCCCCGCTCGAACCCCGGTACCGGCCCGAGGACGTGATGGCGGTGCGGTTCACCGGCGGCACCACCGGCCGCCCGAAGGGGGTGCTGCGCCGCTTCGCCCGCCCGCCGCGCCCGCAGCTGCTGTCCGGCGCGGTCTTCCTGCTGTGCACCCCGCTCTGCCACGGCGGCGGCACCACGGCGGACCTGGCACTGGCGGCCGGCGGCACGGTGGTGATGCAGGACGGGTTCGACGCCGGCGCCGTGCTGGCGGCGGTCGAGCGGCACCGGGTGTCCCGGATCTTCCTGCCGCCGCACCTGCTGTACCGGCTGCTGGACCACCCGCTGCTGCCCGCCACCGACACCGGCAGCCTGCGCCGGGTCGGCTACACCGGCTGCGCCCCCTCGCCGCGGCGTCTCGCCGAGGCGACCCGGCGGCTGGGCCGGGTGCTGCACCAGACGTACAGCCTGACGGAGTGCGGGCCGGTCGCCCGGCTGGGCCCGGACGAGCACCTGGCACCGCGGCTGCTGACCACCGCCGGCCGCCCGTACCCGGACACCGGGCTGCGTGTTCTGGACGAGGACGGCGCCGAGCTGCCGCCGGGTCGGACCGGGGAGATCTGCGTGCGCACCCCGACCGTGATGGCCGGCTACTGGCGCGACCCGGAACTGACCGAACGGGTGCTCCGGGACGGCTGGCTGCACACCGGAGACCTCGGCAGCGTGGACCGGGCCGGCTATCTGACGGTGGCCGGGCGGCGGGACCCGATGGCGATCGTCGAGGGGCACAATGTGTTCCCCCGCGAGATCGAGGAGCCGCTGCGCTCCCACCCGGAGGTCCGCGAGGCGGTGATGTTCACGACCACCGACCCGGACCACCTGGAACGGGTGCACGCCGCGGTCGCCCTCGCCCCCGGCTCCCGGCTGACGGCCGAGCAGCTGCACCGCTGGGTCAGGGCGCGCGGACTCGGCCGGTGCGCCCCGGACACGCTCCTGCTGCTGCCCGCGATCCCGCTGAACGGTCTCGGCAAACCGGACCTCGCCGCACTGCGGGCCCAGGTGGGCGACGGGAGCGGACGGCCGTCGGCCACCGCAGGGGCGCGCAACGGGGCGTGACACGCCCGACGAGTGATTCGAGCGCCCACGCGGGCGACCTCTCGCGCGCCGCCCGGCGGGAAGAACCGTCCGTGGGCACTCGACCGTGCGGCACGACCTGCCGATACATCCCGGCGGCGTCGTGCACGTCAGTGCGGGCCGCACCGTCCCCCAGGAGGCACTCCTTGACCTGGCTCCGCGTCCTGACCGCACTGGGCATCCTCGCCGTCGCGGCCAGCGCCCTGATCGTCTTCGCCCTCTGCACCGCCACCTCCCGCGGCGAACGCGCCGCCCAGGACACGCCGCCCGACCCGCGGACGGACGCCGAGGGCAGCGGCCTCTTCCAGCGGATGGGCGGCGACGGCTGACCGCGGCGCGGTGCCCGGAAGCACCGCACCGCGGCCGGCGGCCGCAGGACCCCTCAGTGCCCCGCGAGGTCGTCCGGCCGGACCTCGATGTGGTCGGCCGCGAGGTCGACCGCCACCCGGTGCTCCATCCCGAGCGACTCCAGGAACTTGACCGGCAGCTGCACCCGGCCGCTGCGGTCCAGCATCACGTACTCGCGCTCGTTCACCGACTCCTCGCCGTGCTCGTCCGTCACGGTGCGGCGCAGCACCTCGCTGGCGGTCCGCCCGTCCCGGATGGCGACCGTGCGGCGGACCTCGCCCGCGACCATCGGGTCGTGGGTGACGATCACGACGGTGGCGCCCAGTTCGCGGTTGACGGTGCGGAAGGCCTCGAAGATGCTCCCCGCGGTCTCCGAGTCCAGCTCTCCGGTGGGCTCGTCGGCGAGCAGCACCGGCGGGTTGTTGGCCATCGCCACCGCGATCGCCACCCGCTGCTGCTGACCGCCGGAGAGCTGGTTGGGCTTGCGGTCGGCGAGCTCGCCGATCTCCAGCGCCTCCAGCAGCTCGGTCACCCGGGCCGCCTGCTGCCTGGCACCGCCGGCGCCCGAGCGGCGGCCGCGCAGTTGCATCGGCAGCGCGATGTTCTCGGCGGCGGTGAGGAAGGGCAGCAGGTTGCGGGCGGTCTGCTGCCAGATGAAGCCGACCACCTCGCGCCGGTAGCGCAGCCGCTCCTTGACGGACATCTCCAGCAGGTCGCAGCCGGCCACGGTGGCGGTTCCCGCGGTCGGCACGTCCAGCCCGGCCAGGATGGTGAGCAGCGTGGACTTGCCGCTGCCCGAAGCCCCGACCAGCGCGACCAGGTCGCCCTGCCGGATGGTCAGCTCCAGGCCCTGGAGGGCCTGGACCTCGACCCCCTCCGCGCTGAAGATCCGGACCAGCCGGTCGCACACGATGGCCGCTCCCTCGCCGAACGCCTTGGGCGACGCGGCGGCGAGGGCCCGCTGCTGGAGCTCCTGGAGGCTGGGCGCCTCGGCGACCGTCCGCTCCTGGGGAGTGCTCATCACCGCTCGTCTCCTGTCTCGACTGTCTGCGTCATCGCACCGCTCTCCACTGTCCCGACGGCCCGCGCCGCGGTCGCGGCCCGGGCACCACCGCCGGCTGTCGGCCGCGGCCTTCCCGGAGTCGCGCCGCCCGCTGTACCCGGCCTCATTGCTGTTCCCCCGCTCGTAGTTCGGTCGCGATCTGCCGCCGGCCGGCGGCCAGCGTCTCCACCACCACACCCAGGCAGACCACCAGGGCCAGGCCCGCGGTGGGCAGCAGCACCGGCATCACCGCGGGGGCCAGGGTCTCGGCGACCGGGGCGCCGACCAGCGCCGAGAGGTCGATGGCGCCCCCGAGCAGGACCACCGCCGCCACCGCGACCAGGCCGCCGCCGACCGCCGCCGCCAGGGTCTGCGGCAGCGCCTCGGCGATGACCAGCACCAGCCCCTGACGGCGCCGCAGGCCCATGGTGCGCAGCCGGGCGAGCACGGCCGTGCGGTCGGGCGCCGCCCGCACCAGCGTCAGCAGCACGGCGAGCAGGGCGAATCCGGCGGCGGCGAAGCCCGCGTACCAGAACAGCCGCCCGGCGGCGCGCTGCACCGGGTCGCCGGCGAGTTCGGCGAGCTTCTCCCGGCTGCTGTGCACCACGTACCCGGGGGGCAGTCCGGAGCTGGCCTTGCCCGCCGCCGTGGCCTCGTCGTTGACCATCTTGACGATGCCCGACAGCTGGCGGCCGCCGAGGCCGCGCTCCAGCAGCAGGACGCGCACCCGGTCCGGGTCGATGTCGCCGACCGCGAACCACTTGTTCACCTTGGTCGCCCGCTTGAGCTCCGGCAGGTGCTCCGCCGCGGGGCCGGCCGGCACCACCACGAAGGGCTTGCCGGGGTCAGGCAGGGCGGGCGTGGCGGCGACGGTCCCGGCGACGCTGGTGGTCATCATGCTGCCGCTGGGCGTGCGCACCTGGGGCGCGCCCTTCCCCAGGCGGTCGGCCAGGTTCTGGCTGAACAGCGCGGGCACCGGGGCGTCCCGGCCGCCCGGGGCGCCGGCCAGCTCGGCCGGGTCGAAGCCGCCGACCCCGGCCGTGCGGGAGATCTCCGCGTAGGCCTTGGGCTCGACCACCACCAGCATGGCGTCGGTGGTGGTCCGGTCGCCGCCGATGAAGGTGGCCCGGTCCTCGATCCAGGCGCCGGTCGCGGCCCGGACCCCGGGCAGTTCGCCGGCCGCCCGGATGAAGTCCTCCGACAGGGTGGCGTAGACCGGGACGCCGATGGACACGTCGCCGCCGACGTCGAGGCGCGCGGCCCGCGTCCGGGAGTGGTCCACCGTGTCGAGCACGGTGGCGCCGAAGCCGGTGGCCGTGACGGCGATCAGCAGGGCCAGCAACGGCAGCGCGGAGGGCCGGCGCCGGCCGGAGTTGTCGCGGGCGGCCCGGACCAGGCCGAGGAAGCCGACCAGGCCGCGCCCTCGCCCGGCGACGGCGGCCAGCCAGCCGACCACGACCGGCTCGATCCTCGCCAGCACCAGGCCGCCGGAGACGGCGAGCAGCAGCGGGGCGGCCACCAGCAGCGGGTCCACGCCGCTGCCCGCATGACCGACGCCGCGGCGGCGGACCTCCGCCACGGCCGCGGCGGTGACGGCCAGCACGGTCAGCTCGCCGATCGCCCGGCGCCAGCCGCCGGCCGCCCGCGGTCTCGCCCACAGCCGGGTGGCACGGAGCGGGAAGGCCAGCACCGCGAGCAGGGTCACGGCGAGCGCCGACAGCACCGAGTTGCCCCACCGCAGGGTGGGCAGCAGTACCAGCGCGAGGGCGGTGCCGAGCACGGCGGCGGGCACGACCGTCACCACGCCCTCGCCGAGCAGCCTCAGCAGCACTCCGGCGCGCGAGCCGCCGCGGGCCTGGAGCAGCCGGATCTCGGCGGTGCGCCGGTCCGTGCTGAGCGCCGCGGCCATGCAGAGCACCACGACCGCGATGCCGGCCACGCCGACCGGACCGACTGCGCCCAGCGGGGCGGCGGCCTGGTAGCGGGCGGTGGCCCGGCTCAGGACGTCCGGCATCAGCGAGGTGGCGTGCAGGTCGGCCCGGAGGGTCGCGTCGATCAGGGCGGACAGGCCGGGACCGGAGGTGAACGAGCCGAGGGTCCCGCGGAGCCCGTCGAGCCGGTCGGCGCGCAGCGAACCGGGATCGACGGGAAGCCGCCAGAAGTTCTGGCCGCTCGAACCCCAGGCGGCCAGCGCCGACAGGCTGCCGCCGCTGACGAAGCCGCTGGTCCGGAGCCACGCGTCGTCGCCCTTGAGGCTCAGGCAGGCCCTGGTCGGGCAGCCGAGGGTTTCCCAGACCGGGTCCTGGGGATCGTTGACCCGGTAGAGGCCGGCCACGGTGCTGCGCAGCGGGAGGGGACCGTCGGTGCCGCTCTCGATGACGTCGCCGATCTTGATGTTGATGGCCTCGGCGGCCTTCTCGCTCAGCACGATCGGCAGCGGACCGCCGTCCGGGGCGACGGCGCCGGGCCAGGTGCCCGCGGTCAGCGTCACCCGGTCCTCCAGACCGTGCAGGTAGGCCAGGCTGAGTGCCGGGGCGGCCTGTTCGGAGAACCGGGTGAAGCCGGGGTTGAACATCCGGCGCTCGGTCTTGACCCGGGTCCCGTAGTCCCGCCCGGACCGGGCCAGCGGCAGCTGCCGTCCGACCTGCTCGCCGAGCCTCTGCTGGACGGTGTCCAGATCGGCGGCGCTCTCGTCGCGGATCACCCCGGAGGTGACCTCCAGGCTGGTCACGTTGACGCCCAGGCCGCGGGCGAACTCCTGGAGCGCGCTGTCCGCGCCCCGGTCCGCGAGCCGCGGGAAGGCCGCCGCCAGGAAGACGGTGACGAGGGCGAGGAGCGCCGTGAGCAGCGCGGCCAGCGGCGTCGCGCGCAGCCTGGTGCGGACCCAGGGCGCGGGGCGGTGGGCGGACGGCGACGCGGGCGGTGGCGCCGGTGCGGGGGTGGGCACGGTGGTGCCGGCCTTGGTGGTCACATCTCCTCCACGTGGCGCAGCCGGGCGGCCAGGTCCCGGCGCCGGCGGCCGATGAGGAAGGCCGACAGCAGCGGGACGACGGCGATCGCGGCCGCGAACAGGAGCGCCTGACCGAACGGCAGCTCGACCAGCGCCTCGGGCACCGGTCGGCGGGCGGCCGGGGTCAGCACCACGAACGGCACGATCAGCCGGACGAGCAGGGATCCGAGGGCGAGGCCGACGATTCCGCCGAGCCCGACCAGCACCGCGTTCTCGGCGGCGGCGGTACGGGTGGCCTGCTTGCGCGGTGCGCCGAGGGCGAGCAGCAGCGCGGAGTCCCGGGAGCGCTCGTGGGCGGAGCCGGCCACGGCGGCGGCGAAGCCGATCGCGGCGAGCACGGCGGTGACGATCGCGATGGCCATCAGCGCGCTCTGCGGGGCGGCGCCGACCGGGTCGCCGAGGAGTCCGTCGGCGACCTCGTCGTAGAGCGCGAGGTTCTGGCTCCCGGGGGCACCGCGCAGGGCGGCGGCGGCCTCGGCCGGGGCACGGTCGTCCGGCCCGGCTGCGGGCAGCCACCACTCGATACGGGTGGGCAGGTCGCGGTCCTGGGCGATCAGCACCCGGGCGACCGAGCCGAGGTCCATCACCAGCGCCCGTCGGCCCGCCACCGGGACGGCCTCCACCTCGCCGGTCACCTTGACCGGGACGACGACGCCGCTGAACGGCACCTGGAGGGTGTCACCGACCTTGGCGCCGACGGCCTTCAGGTAGTCGCGGGTGGCGACGGCGCCGACAGTGGCCGGGGCGGCCGCCCCGGCCGGGATCAGCACCACGCGCAGCGTGTTGCCGATGCCCTTGACGGACTGGTGACTGAACGTGAAGAGCGCGTCGGCCGTCGCCTCCTTGGAGGCGAGCGAGACCGGCGGCATGCTGTTCGCGGCACCGCTCGGCGGGGTCTTGAGGCTCCAGCCGACGCCGCCCGGAACCGGGACGGCGGTGGCCGGTCCGTCGGCCGTCTCGGAGACGGCCAGGTTCCGGACCGTGACGTCGCCCACGCTGCGGTCGCCGAAGGAGACGATCGCACCGACCACGCTCAGCGGAGCGGCGACCGAGCCCACCGGGGCGTCGACCATCGCGCCGAGCGCGACCGAGGAGCGGACCCGGCCGTTCAGCGGGAGATCACCGAACGGGACCTTGTGGACGAGGCCGAAGCGGTCGCGCAGCAGGAGCCGGACCTCCGGGCGGATCGGGCCGGTCGACGACTTCAGGACCTCCTGCTGGTTCACCTCGATGTCGGCGTCGATCCGCAGCGGGCGGCCGGGCAGCGGGATGCCGGACGGGGCGCCGGCGGTCGTGGCGAGCGCGCCGAAGACGTCCGCCGTGGTGCGGCCGTCGAGCAGGTCGCCGCGGACCGGGACGTGGCCGGCGAAGGCGGCGCCGTCCACGGCCAGCAGCTCACCGCTGCCGTTCTGGAGCGGCTGTTCGTCGCGGACCACCGGGACCAGCCGGTCGCCGCCGGGCAGGCTGCCGTAGCGGCCGCCCTGGCCCAGCGGCGCGTTGTGCGAACCGGATATGCGCAGGCCGCCGGCCGTGGCGAAGGCCGCCTGGTCGCGCTGGGAGGAGGTCCAGGTGGCGTGCTGACCGAGTGCCAGGACGCCGGTGGCGACGGCCATCACGAGCAGCAGCACCGGGCCGGTGGCCCGACCGGGACGACGGGCGAGCTGCCAGCCGACCATGGCGGGGCCGAGGCCGCGGCCCCGGGCGGCGGCGCGGGCGCCGAGCCTGGCCACGAACGGCAGCAGGCGCAGGACCACCAGGGTGCCGGCGCACAGGGCGAGCGTCGGGGTGGCGACCAGCAGCAGGTCGACGTCGAGCCGGCCGGAGGAGTCGGCGGACAGCCCGCCCCCGTACTGGTCGAGCTGCTGGTAGGCGAGCGCGGCCACGGCGAGCACGGCGAGGTCGCCACCGTTGCGGGCGACGCCGGAGACCGCGGCCTGGCGGCGCCCGGCGCGCCGGCGAACGGCGGCGCCGAGGCCGCGCACCACGCTGGGCACGGTGGCCAGCAGGACGCAGGCGAAGGCGCAGGCCACGGCCACCGGCCAGAGCGACCAGCTGACACCGGTGTCCAGGGTGACCCGGTGGGAGCCGCCGAGGCCGGCCAGCGCGCGGACCAGGACCGGGGTCAGCAGGGGCGCGAACAGTGCCGCGGGCAGGGCCAGCAGCAGCGATTCCAGGGCGGTGAAGGAGCCGAGCTTGACGGCGGAGGCGCCGCGCGCGGCGAGGATCTCGTTCTCGGACTCCTGCCGTGCGGCGATCAGGTGGATCACCAGCAGCAGGGCCGCCGCGGCGAGCACGGCCAGCTGGAGGGCGCCGATCAGCAGGGTGGACCGGGCGACCACCATGCTGTTGGACAACTCGTGCAGGATGTCCGGGAGTTCGGTATTCACGGCGAGCGACCCGGTGGCGCGCAGCTCCTCGCCGAGGTGCTGGGCGCGGTCGCCCATGGCCTGTGCGGCGGCCCGGTCGGCGTTGGAGAAGTCGGCGTCCAGCAGCCAGCTCCGGCCGCTCTGGACCAGGCCGGCCGTGGTGAAGGCGCTCTGGTCGACCATCATCGGGCCGAAGGTGGTGAAGCCGCCGACCTTGATCTCGTGGCCGCCGACCGGATCGATCCGCCAGTACGGGGCGGTCGGGTCGGTGACCCGGTAGACGCCGGTGATCCGGACCGTCAGCGGCTTGCCGTCGGCCCGGTCGGAGAGCAGGACCTCGGCGGGCAGGGCCTGCTCGGTCAGGCCGAGTCGGCGCAGCAGGCTCTGCGGGACGGCGGTTTCCGGCGCGGCGGACTGGACTGGCCCGGAGGCGGCCGCCGGCCAGGCGCCGGCGAGCAGTTGGACCCGGCCGCGGTCGAGGTCGGCGAGGACCGTCAGGTCGAGCTGGGCACCGGGGGCGCCGCCGCTCGCCGGGCCACCGCTCGCCGCCGAACCACCGGAGTCCGGCAGGCCGTAGGAGCGGCTGCGCATCAGGCTGTCGGTGTGGACGGGCAGTTCACCGAAGAGCTTCTGCCGGTAGCCGGCGAGCGCCTCCTCGTCCTTCGTCCGCTGGGCGAGTCCGTGCTCACCGGTCACCGCCACCGTGGTCCGCGCGTGACCGGGCCCTTGGAGCGCCTGCCGCAGGCCGGCCTCGCCGACACTGCTGTTGAAGGCCACCAAGGCGGTCAGCACGGACGTGGTGATCAGCACCGCAAACAGGACAGCGGCAGCCAGCGGCACTCGCCCGCGCAGTCGGCGCACGACGAAGCCGAGCATCAAGTTCCTCCCCCGGACCAGGTCCCCGGTTGCGTCCCGGCCCCGCTCGCCGATCCAGTCCGAGCACAAATCGGCCACAGACAGACACGTCGCGAGCACACCGGCGCATTGATCACCGGCTACCAGTCGCCGGATAGCGGACGATGCTGTCAGATTCGATCCAGGAACGGAAGGGACTTGCGCGAATCAAGTAAGCGGTGAGCAAATTCCTTTCATTGGTAGCATCCCGGCCGGGGATGACCCCACGCGAATGCCATGAACACCTCACAACCTCGGCTTCAGCACGCCCCTTTGACCAGGGACAACGCCCTCACGGATTCCCTCCCGGGAACGTGAACCACCAGAGCAGTCATATCCGTAGAACCGGATGGGGCCCGGAAGAAACCGGGTGACCACGCCCACAGGGGGACCTCGCATGACGCAGCATCAGGCCGCCGCAACCGCCACCCCGCCGATGGTGGCCGTGACCGACCTTCGCCGGAGCTTCGGCACCGGCGAGCGGGCCGTGCACGCCCTGCGCGGCGTCTCGTTCACCGTGGGCCGTGGCGAGCTGGCCGCGCTCAAGGGCCGCTCCGGCTCCGGCAAGACCACCCTGCTCAACCTCGTCGGCGGCCTGGACAGCCCGACCAGCGGCACCATCGCCCTGGACGGCGTCGACCTCGCCGGCCTGGACGAGGACGGTCGACTCGCCCTGCGGCGCGAACGGATCGGCTTCGTGTTCCAGTCCTTCGGGCTGATCCCGATGCTCACCGCCGCGGAGAACGTCGGCGTCCCCATGCGGCTGCGCAAGGCCCCGGCCGCCGAACGCGAGGAGCGCGCCCACACCCTGCTCGCCCTCGTGGGCCTGGCCGACCACGCCAACCAGCGCCCCGGCGAACTCTCCGGCGGCCAGCAACAGCGCGTCGCCATCGCCCGCGCGCTGGCCAACGAACCCAGCCTGATCATCGCCGACGAGCCCACCGGTCAGCTGGACTCGGAGACCGGCCGCTCGATCATGGAGCTGCTCCGCGCGGTGGTGCGCAGCGAGGGCGTCACGGTGCTGGTCGCCACCCACGACCCGACGCTGATGGGGCTCGCCGACCGGGTGATCGAGGTCCGCGACGGCCGGATCGTCGAGGAGGAGACGGAGCGCGCCGCGTAGCGGGGCGGACCGTGGCGCGTGGCCGGGCGCTCCGTCGCACCGGCCCCGCGGCGTACCGGGCCACGCGTCCCGCTGGTTCCGGAGCGCCGGGACGTCGGAAATTCGGGCCCAGGGCCAGGCCACGCCGCTCAGCCGGACCCGGGACGGAGGCCGGGGCACGTCCGGCGCGAATTCCCGACCGTGGAAATCGATAAAAAATACTGTGACAGTACGTCATTTCCATTGGTTCGCGCTCGACTTGCCTTCCGCATTCTCACCGGAAGTCGATTGTCAGTGCCCCGGGTTATGGTCGCCGACGACTCACCGGAAGCCATCCCGGAGGTTCGATGACGATCCGATGCCCCGTTCCCCGATCCGTCCTGGCAC
>NZ_JBHUAF010000078.1:0-27699 GCF_042789895.1 Kitasatospora sp. NPDC056783 | reverse complement strand
GTCTACAACCTCGCCCAGTACGCCGGGCAGGGAATGCCTCCGCTTCGCTTCGGCTGAATTCCCGCGCAGGCGCGGGAATTGAATTCCGTAAACGGAATTCTGATCAATTCGCGTAAACGCTCATTGATCTGATTCCCTCTCCGCTTCGCTTCGGGGAATCTGGCTGACTGGGAGGGACGGGGGGTGCATCACGTGCGACACTGTGTAATCTCAGTAATCCCGTTCTATCCCCTAGAGTTGACTCTCTGTCACCTCACGTCCGGTCAAGGCCGGCCTTGCCGGATGCGCCCCTGTCGAGCCCGGTGGACTCCGCTTCGCTCCGCCCACCCTGAACGCCCGTCACCATGCTCCCCCAAGCCGTCGACATGAGAGAAGCATACCACAGGAAGTGCGGGCTAATGCCTGTATTTCGTCGTGCATCACCCCAGCGTGGGAACCTTCGGCAAGCCTAGTGCATCACCGTGATGCACTGTGTAGAGTCAGTGCTGCGGGCGCACCCCCGGTGTTCGATTCTCTTGCGGGCGTTGTGCGATCGAGGAAATCCCCTCCGGTATTCCACGGGAAGGACGGGCCATGCCCATCAAGTGGCGTGATCACCAGATCGAGGCGGTCGACGCGATCATTCGCGCGCTGGACATCCCGCCGGGCGGGGTGATTCCGGCGAACGGGCTGCGGGCGCAGATTCACGCGGCCTGCGGGACCGGGAAGACGTACATCTGCGCGGAGTCCGCCCGGCGGATGGTGCCGCGCGGGCGGGTGCTCGTGCTGGTGCCGACGCTGGCGCTGCTGGGGCAGACGATCAAGGCGTGGCGGGAGGTGGGGCACACGGGGCCGGCGGTCGCGGTGTGCGGGATGCAGGACGACGTCGAGCTGTGGTCGATGGACGTGCGCTGCACCACCAACCCGCTCCGGCTCGCGATGTGGCACGGCTCGGGGCCGGTGACCATGTTCGCCACCTACAGCTCGCTGGGGGTGCTGGCGGAGGCCTTCGAGGGCGCCTACGGCAAGCGTCTGGACCCGCTGGACCTCGCGGTGGTCGACGAGGCCCACAGGACCAGTGGCTCGTTGGGGAAGGCGTGGGCAAACATCCACCACCAGGAGGTCATCCCCGCGGCGCGGCGCCTGTACGCGACGGCCACTCCGCGGATCTGGCAGGAGCGGCCGGCGCCGGCCTGGGACCTGCGCGAGGGCGAGCGGTACGATCCGCTGCCGCTGGAGATGGCCGCGTCCATGGACGATCTTGAGATCTTCGGGCCGGTCGCGTGGAAGCTCCCGCTCTCCGAGGCGGTCAAGCGGGGCCTGCTCGCCCGGTACCAGATCATCGTGGTGGAGCTGACCGACCCGGTCGTCACCCCCGAGCGCCTGATGAGCACGGACAAGCGCAGCGAGGAGATCCGCGGGCAGCGGCTCGGCGCGCTCCAGGCCGCCATGCTCCACACCATGGCGCAGCACGGGCTCCAGACCATGATCACGTTCCACCACCGGACCATAGAGTCCCAGGCGTTCGCGGAGGGGTTGCCGGCGGTGGCGGCGAAGCTGTACGCGGGTGACCCGGAGTTCTACCCGGAGCGGATCTGGGCGGACTGGCTCAAGGGCGAGCATGCCGGCGAGCGGCGGGCCCGGGTGCTGGGCGAGTTCGGGCGCAGCGCGCGGCGGGCGGTGCTCGCCAACTGCCGGGTGCTGGGTGAGGGGGTGGACATCCGGGCCGTGGACTCGGTGGCCCTGCTGGACCCGAAGGGGGCGCCGCACGACATCGTGCAGGCGATCGGGCGGGCGCTGCGGCAGCAGCCCGGCGAGGGGAAGCTCGCCAGCCTGATCGTGCCCGTCTTTTTGAAGGAGGGTGAGGCGCCGCAGGACATGTTCACCTCCGGGAGTTACCGGCCTTTGGTGAACGTCCTTCAGGCTTTGCGGGCTCACGATGAAGAGGCCGTGGAATTGCTGGCGATTCCTCAGGTCGAGCAGAAGGACGTGGTGGAGCCGTCCACGGATATCGGTCCGGCTCCGGAGGAGGGTGAGGAGGAAAGCCGGATGCTGCTGCGTTTCTCGGCCCCGCGTGACCCGGTGATGGTCGCGCAGTGGGTCAGCTTCAATGTGATCGACACGGAGCGTCAGGACTGGGCTCGGGGTTGGTCGGCGGCCGAGAAGTTCGCCAAGCGGGAGGGGCATCTGCGGGTGCCGTTCGATCACCGGGAGGCGACGAGGGCCGGGCTGGACCCGCAGCAGATGTACCCGCTGGGGCACTGGGTGAGTGAGCAGCGCAAGGCGTACGCGGCCGACCAGATGGAGGGCAAGCGCGTCGAGCGGCTGGAGTCGCTGGGGATGGTGTGGGATCCGCTGGACGCGGCGTGGGAGGAGAACCTCGCCGCCGCCCGCGAGTACTACGCCCACCACGGCACCCTGGCCGCTCCCCGTACCGCGACGGCGTTGGACAAGCCGGTCGGGCAGTGGCTGTCCAACCAGCGCCGGCCTGGCGTCCTGGCGGAGCGGGCGGACCGGGTGGAGGCTCTGGCCGGGATCGACCCGGACTGGAACCCCTCCTGGCCGCTGGAGTGGCAGCGCCACTATGCCGCCGTGGCCGACTGCCTCCAGGGCGGGGCGCAGCTCGGTGATCTGCTGCCTGGGGTGACCCTGCACGGTCTCGATGTCGGCCGGTGGTTGGAGCGGCAGCGTCAGCCTGTCGTGTGGCAGAGCCTGGGTGAGGCGCAGCAGGGGCGCCTGGCCGCGCTCGGCATCACCCCGTCGGCTGTCCCGGCCGGGCAGGAGGGCGCGGCCGGGAAGAAGGCCGGTGCCGGGAAGTCGAGCGCGTTCGACCGCGGTCTGGCCGCGCTCGCCCAGTACCGGGAACGCACCGGGACGGTGACCGTACCGCGGAGCCACGTCGAGGAGATCCCCGACCCCGACGGCGGGGAAGGTGCGGTGGAGGTGAAGCTCGGGGTGTGGATCTCCAACACCAAGACCCGCCGGGCCAAGCTCACCCCGGAGCAGTTGGAGCGGCTCGCCGCGCTCGGCCTCGACTGGACCTGACCATCCGGCGGGCCCGGCGCCCGCCACCGAGACGCCCCCCGGGCCGTCCCTGCCCGGCCCGGGGCCGGCCGTGGCCGCCGTGTCCGAGGAACACTGCGGCCGGGGCCTGCCCGGGGCGGCGGCCCGGGCGGCCCGGGCGGTCTTCCGGGGCCACCCCCGGTACCGCGTCAGGGTGCCGGCCGGTGCGGGTCGGCGGTGGCAGGGCTGGCGAGGCGGCGCGGTCCGGTCGGGCGGCGGCTCGGAGCGGGCCCGGGGACCCGGCCGGGCGGCACGGGGCGGGCGGGAGCGAGCACGGCGGCACGGCCCGGTGCAGCGGTGGCGGGCGGGGTGGCGGGCGCGGCGACGGCGCAGCGGGGCGGCCGGGAGCCGCGGCGGGGCCGGGGGCCGGGAAGCACCAGGCGGCCGGACGGCGGTGGGCCAAGCGGATGCTGCCGCCCGTTCCGGCGGAACGGGCGGACCGGGCGGAACGGGCGGACCGGCAGCGGACGGTCGTGGTCGCCGCGCGAGCGGGCCGGGTTGGCCATGGCTTGGTGTGGCGGCGGAACGGCGGATGTGCTCGGGACCGGGGCCCGGCGACGGATGTCCGATGGGCGAAGGGGTCGACGGCAGACGGCCCGGCCAGACGGGGCGGGCGGCCCGGGGCAGGTGTCGCGCCTGCGGGCAACGCGGCGGCGGGCGGCGAAGACCGGGCCGGTGGGAGGGCGCGGCGGGGCTGTCGAGAACGGCATGGTGCCGGCCGGTGCGGGACGACGGCGGGAGCCGGCGAGGGCGGCCCGGCCGGGCCGGGCGGCGGCTCGGAGCGGGCCCGACGAACCGGCGCAACGGCAGGAGGGTCGGCTTGTCGTCAGTCTCTGAAAAATGACCCTCAGCAAGTTTTTGAAAGTTGACCCCCTCTGATCATTAGAGGGTGCTGAAGGTGGAGGACTGGGCGGAGATACGTCGGCTGCATCGAGCAGAGGGCGTGCCCATCAAGGAGATCTCACGGCGGCTGGGGGTGGCCCGGAACACGGTGCGGGCCGCGTTGAACTCGGACCGGCCGCCGAAGTACGAACGGGCCTCGCGGGGGCGGGTGGCGGACGCTTTCGAGCCGCAGATCCGGGCCTTGCTGAACGAGTGGCCGAAGATGCCGGCGCCGGTGATCGCCGAACGGATCAAGTGGCCGTACTCGATGTCGCCGCTGGTGAAGAAGCTCGCGCAGATCCGGCCCGAGTACGTCGGCATCGACCCGGTCGACCGGGTGTCCTACCAACCCGGACAGGTCTCCCAGTGCGACCTGTGGTTCCCGGAGACGAAGGTCCAGGTCGCGCCCGGCCAGCAACGGATCCTGCCGGTGCTGGTCATGACCCTGGCGTTCTCCCGGTTCATGACCGCCGAGATGATCCCTACCCGCCAGGGCGGCGACATCCTGGCGGGCATGTGGTCGCTGATCAGCGGCGTCGGCCGGGTGACGCACACGCTGGTCTGGGACCGCGAGTCGGCGATCGGCGGCAGCGGGAAGGTGACGGCTCCCGCGGCGGCGTTCGCCGGAACGCTGGCCACGAAGATCAAACTCGCGCCGCCCCGCGACCCGGAATACAAGGGCATGGTCGAGCGGAGCAATCAGTTCCTGGAGACCTCGTTCCTCCCGGGCCGGCAGTTCGGTTCGCCGACCGACTTCAACCAGCAGCTGGCGGAGTGGCTGGAGCGGGCCAACACCCGCACCGTCCGCTCCATCCAGGGCCGCCCGGTCGACCTGCTGGAGACCGACCGCCAGGCGATGATCCCGCTGCCGCCCATCGTCCCGGCCATCGGGCTAACCCAGCGGATCCGGCTCGGCCGGGACTACTACGTCCGCGTCGACACCGTCGACTACTCGGTGGACCCGCAGGTCATCGGCCGGTTCATCGACATCACCGCGATGCCGGACACGGTCACGGCGGTCTGCGACGGCCAAGTCGTCGCCCACCACCAGCGGTCCTGGGCCAAGCAGGTCGTGGTCACCGACCCCGTCCACGCGGCCACGGCCCAGCGGATGCGCCAGGCCCTGGCCCTGGACCGCCAGAGGCGCAAGGAGGCCACCCGTCAGCACAGCGACGGACACACCGTCGCCCTGCGGGCCCTGCCCGACTACGACGCCCTGTTCGGCGTCGACTTCGACCCCACGAGCACGAAAGCGAGCAACGAATGACCACCGCGCCCACGACGAAGGACGGCCTGCCGTCCATGATCGCCTACCTGACCCGGGTCCTGAAGACCCCGACGATCGGGGCGTTCTGGGAAGAGCTCGCGGCCCAGGCCCGCGACGAGAACTGGTCCCACGAGGAGTACTTGGCCGCGTTGCTGCAGCGCCAGGTCGCGGACCGGGAGTCCAAGGGCACCGTGATGCGCATCCGCACCGCCCACTTCCCGCAGGTCAAGACGATCGAGGACTTCAACCTCGACCACCTGCCCTCGCTTCGGCGCGATGTTCTCGCGCACCTGGCCACCGGCACGTTCGTCGCCAAGGCGGAGAACGTGATCCTGCTCGGTCCGCCCGGGATCGGCAAGACACACCTGGCCATCGGCCTGGGCGTCAAGGCAACCCAGGCCGGCTACTCGGTCCTGTTCGACACCGCGAGCAACTGGATCACCCGTCTCGCCGGCGCCCACCAGGCCGGCCGCCTGGAAGCCGAGCTGAAGAAGATCCGCCGCTACAAGTTGATCATCATTGACGAGGTGGGCTACATCCCCTTCGACCAGGACGCCGCGAACCTGTTCTTCCAGCTCATCGCCTCGCGTTACGAACAGGGCTCCGTCATGGTCACCTCGAACCTGCCCTTCGGGCGCTGGGGAGAGACCTTTTCCGACGACGTCGTCGCCGCCGCGATGATCGACCGCCTCGTCCACCACGCCGAGGTCCTCACCCTCACCGGCGACTCCTACCGCACCCGCCAACGACGCGAACTCCTCGCCAAGGAAAACCGGGCCGGCCGCGACTGATCAACCCACTGGGGGTCAACTTTCCGGAACTCCCAGAGGGTCAAAATTCAGGAACCGTTGACACGGCTGAGCCCCGGGGCGTTTATCCCGGGTCGGCCGGCTCGGCGGGCCAAGCGGTCAGTGCTGGTGTTCGCGGGGCACCGGGTGCTCACCGTGGCAGCGGCCGGACGGCGGCAGCGGGGTGGGGCCGGGGAGTGCCAGGCGGCCGGGCGGTGACCTGGCGCAGCGGCTGGCGGGTGGGTATGGGTCCGGGCGTTGTCCCGGGCCGGTCGGCGGCCGGGCAGGCGCAGGCGGACGGTCGCCGAGGTGATGCAGCTCGGGTGACTGGCCGGGGGCCGCAGGGCAGCCGGGACGGCGGGCGCGGCGCGGGACCGGGACAGGCCGGAACCCGGGCGGGCGGCGGGACGGCGGTCAGTGCTGGTGGTTGCGGAGCACCGGGTGCTCACCGCGGTAGCGGCCGGACGGCGGTAGCGGGGTAAGGGCCGGGGAGTGCCAGGCGGCCGGGTGGTGACCCCGCGCAGGCTGGCGGGTGGGCACGGGTCCGGGCGTTGTCCCGGGCCGGCCGGCGGGCGGTTTGTCCCGCACCCCGCGCGTCGTCGGTCAGCATGTTGTCCCCGCTGCGTGGCAGGTTATCCGCACCGCGCGGCAGGCGGCGGGGCCCGGTGCCGGGCCCGTCGTGGGCGGGGTCTACAGGTGCGGGCCGACGCGCAGCACGGTGACCACCGCGTGGTCCGGCTCGCTCTGGGTGCGGGGGGCGGTGGTTGTGTCGGTGGGGCCCCAGGTCCAGTGGAGGCGCCAGGCGCCGGCGCCCTGGTCGACGTAGGAGGTCCAGGTGGTGGTGTGTTCGTGGCCGGGCAGGCGGGGGTAGCGGTGGGAGTGCAGGCCGGGGTGGTGCGGGTCGGCGGCCAGGCGGGCCAGGGCGTGGCGGACCCGGCGCAGTCGGCGGGCGTCGGCGTGGCGGCCCCTCTCCAGTCGGGCCAGGGCGCGGGCGGCGGCGGGGGTGTAGTGGAGCGTTGGCATCGGTTTCTCCTTCAGCGGGATGGATGGGAGAAGCCCGCCTCCCTGGTGGGTGGCGGGCTCCTGGGCGGGCTCCTGGTGTCGTGGGCGGCCGCGGTGGTCGGCGAACTCTGCGGTCGGTGGCCGAAGCGGTCGGCGAGCTCTGCGACGGGGGAGGTCCTGGGCGGCGGCGCTGGTCCGTTGGCCCGTTGGCCCCGGATGCCGGCGGGGTGGCGCCGGCGTTGACTCGGGAACGTGGACGGGTACGGGCGGTGAGCAGGGCCGGCGGCCGGGCGGTTGCGGACATGAAGAAGGGCCCGCCCCCGGGGTGCTTGAGGGGGCGGGCCCTCGACGGTCAGCGCTGGGCCGCAGTACGCCGCTGGAGCGTGCGGTCGTAGTCCTGGAACCGCGCCTTCGAGATGGCCGTGCGTGTGGTGTCACGGAGCACGATGCCTTCGGGGTTGCCCTTTGCGCCCTGGTCGAGGGCGACCCGCGTGGCGGGGAGGACCTCCTCCATCCACCGGCGGACATCCTCGATGCTCGACGGCAGAGCCGAGGCGGGCAGAGTACCGAGCCGAGGAGTGACGGCAATGTCCTCAGTGGCAGAGAGTTCCAGCAGATCCGTCTCGCTGTACCACTTCGGGCCAGCGTTCTCGCGCCAGGTGGAGATCTGGGACGGCGCCCAGTCGAGCACCGAGAACGGGACCTGCGCGATGTCGAAGAGGCGGTAGCCGACGGCTCCGGAGTCCTGGTACTGCTTGGCCGCGCTGCCGATCTTGCCGCCATACACCTCCAGGTACAGAACGGTGATACCAGCGCCGGTGAACCGGGCTCCCGAGCTGAGCCGCTGAGCGAGGGGCTCGAGCGCGGTGACGATGCCCTGCGCCGGGTTAGCAATCCGGTCGCCCTTGGCGTACAGCAGCTCTTCCCGGGAGCCAATGAAGAAGTCATCGTCATCCAAGAGGACGACCCTCCCGTTGGTGCCGTCCACCTTCTCGGTGAGCACCACATCGCCAGTGAACACGGTCGGGGTTTCCAGCAGGCCGCCGTTGCGGGGGTCGAGCTGGTGGTGGGTCGGGATCGACGGGTACTTGGTTGCCGTGTTGAGACGGCTGAGGTCGTACGGGATCGGGTGCATGGAAGTTGGCTCCTGACCAAGTGGGCTTGTATTTATAATTTACAGCCATTTAGCTAGTTTCGCAACTCTTATTCTGGCTTCAGGCTGAGCCCCTCTGCCGCCCCCCGTGCAGAATGCGGAACGACCGGGCACTTCGACGATCCCCGTCCCCTGCCTAGGCGATGAGCGCGGGCCCCGCTCCCTGCGAGCCGCGGAACGTCGAGGCGGGACCAACCGCTGGCCGAGGCCCCAGGGGCGGCCCATCCCATCAGCCCCTCCTCTTCGCTCTCCCGGGGCGCCTACCCCCCCCCGCCCCCCCCGCCGGCGGCCGAAGGCCCCGGCCCGACCGACGCCGGCCGCCGAGGCCCGCCTCACCCCCGCACCCCCTCCGCCGCCCACACCCCACATCCCCCGAACCACACCACCCCGCCCGCCCGCACTACACCCGTCCAGCCCACACCACTCCCACACCCGTCATCCCAGTCCCCCAGCACCAGCCCATGCCATCCACCGCTCAGAACCACGCACTCCCCCCACGCATGCCGCATCCATCCCCTCGCCCTCACCACCGCCGTCCCTGCCCTCCCAAGCCCCCCTGTTCACCCTCACCTCCGTCCCACTCCTCACCCCCTCCACCCGCTTCTCTCACCACTCGCCTCCCACCCACTCCCTTCCCTCCACTCACCCGTCTCCTTCCTCAGCAGCCACCCATCCGTCTCCCCCCTCCCAGCACTCCGACCACTTAGCAGCCGACCGCACAGAGAAGTAGTCGGAGTTCCTCAAGGCCCTTGTCCGTATGCCCTGACCTGCGGATTCGACTCCTTCGAGGGGCTAACCCGAAGCAACCCCCGAAGCAACACCCCACGCAACGCCCCGGGCAACCCCCGGCGCAACCTGCGAAGCAACCTCCGAAGCAACCGGGGTGATCGAGCCGGTGTACCAGCCAGCCGGCAGGCTAGACAGCAAGGTGGCCTGGCCGAATACGGCACGCACCGATCGCGCCGGGCCGGGAGTGATTTCTCCCCGGCCGGGACGAACTGCAGATGCTGAGGTGATTTCTCCTCCCGCCCTGTCCCACTGGGCGGGAGGAGAAATCACCCTGGTAAGTCCGTCAGGGGAGGGAGAAATTACCCCAGGTCCGGCGGCCCGGGAGCCGAGCTTCAGGCCGGCCACTGGCAGTGGGGTGGAGCAGCAGCCGCCGCGACGCCGGCCCGCCGGTGGCCGTTTGCCGGGGCGGTCAGTCAGTGGCCCCAGACACCTTGCTGAGCGGTCTGCCGAGCCACTTCTCGAGATCTGCCGCGTGGACGCCAGCCCGCGTGAACTTCTTGTCGCCGATCTTGGCACCCAGGCCGCTGCGGACCGGGATCCCTGCTGCCCGTAGAGCTTCGAGCAGTTCACCCTTCGTGAGTTCTTGGCCCATGCCGCCCTTGTGCATCGCTTCGAGCAGTTCGACGACGTGAAGGCCGGTTCGCTTCGGGGAGGCGTCAGCGACCTGAAGCTCCACCCAGGCAGTGAGGGCTTCGTGAGAGCTCATGGGGTGCGGCCTGCTGTTGGTCGGCCGGTCCGGTGGATCTTCCAATACCTGGGGATCGCCGTGCCCGGCAGTCCGGCGGGATCCGGCTCGGGGCGCCACTACCCATGCCGCACCGGTCCAGAGCAGAACAAGGGTGACGACCACTTCTGCCAAGACAGGGCGGATGAGGCGCACCAGCGCCACGGTGACGAAGATGCCGAGGATCGCTTTCCCGATGTGGTCGCCGTTTAGCGATCGGCGGCGGGGCTTCGGTGGGGCGGTGGCTGGTTTGCGGGACTTGGGCTGCTCCAGCCCAGGTTCTGTGCGACGCACGAGTGCCCGGATTCGCCGCCCAAGGACGACTGACCCGGTGGCCACCGCACGGGGGAACGGTGGGCGCTGGCGGTTCGCTGGACGTGAGTGCTGGGGTGCTTGGTTCGTCTTCGCCGTGCGCTCCCAGAAGACGTAGTCCCCAAGGAGGCGAATCGGTGGCTCGCAGGCGGGGTTGTTCGGCTCTTCTGGGCGGATGTCGGGTGCGGTCACGGGTGGATTCCGAGGAGGCCGCCGAAGATCGCGCCAAGGACGACCGAGGGAACGTTCCAGATTCCGCCCGTGATGGTGGCGACGGTGAAGAGCGAGATGGACAGGGCCGCGGAGAGCCAGGGGCGCGGCTTGATTCCGTAGATCACAAAGATGATGGACAGCCCGATCGCGGCGGGGCCGATGGTGCCGCCAAGCTGAGGGGTCGACTGGAGGGTGCTGACCATGGCCGTGGTGACGTCGCGGGGTGTCGTCCACAGGCTGGTGGTCAGGGAGTACAGGTAGCCGGCAGTGAAGCCGACGGGCGGGACGTTCTCCTTGTCGATCTTGATTCGGCCCTTGCCGCTGATGCCGACCGCAAGGTAGGTGGTGATGCTCAGTGCCGCTCCGGCGGTGCCGATGGTGCCGAGGACGGCTCCGGGAGTGATGGTGACGTCGGCCGCGAGCTGAGCAGCGGTGAGAAGAGTGTGGGTGGGCATCGCGCTCTCTCAGAGGTGAGTGGTGAATGGGCCGGGTGAGTAGAGGACAAGGGCGGTGAGCGCGGTCGCGAACGGGGCCCGGACGAGGATGACCAGCCCGATGCCTGTCTTGGTCCGTACGTCTGCGGCCCGTGTTCCGTCCCGCAGGCGGACGTCGATCAGCCAGCCGGCCGCGGTGTAGGCGGTGCCGAGGCCGACGCCATACCAGGAGTTGGCAGTTGCTACGGAGACCGCTTCGATGGAGTGCGAGAGTGCTGGGCCGAGGTGGCTGATCCACCCTGCGGCGGCACCGGTGCCGAGAATCAGGCAGTGCTTGAGGAATCGTTTCTGCCCTTCGTCCATCCCGACTGTGAGCTCGTCTGTGGGTGCTCCGGTGGCCCGACGTTTCTGCTTGCGTCGGCTGCGCTTCGGCTTCGGGTTGTCCGGTTCTGGGGCAGCGCGAACGGGATCGGTCTCGTGTCGGAGCAGTCGGCCGATCAGCTGCGCGGGCCGGCCGCGGTCGCTGTCGGGTGGGGTGTCGTCGCCGGGCGAGGCGTCGCCGCTGGGTGGTTCGGCGGGTGCTGTCGGGGTGGTTGGCGGGAGTGGCTCGGGTGGCTGTGTGGGAGGTGGTCCGGGCGGGTCGGACAGTCCGCCGGTTCGCTGGTGTGCTCCGTCCCAGAACGGCCTGTCTCGGCTGACGCGGCGGACGAGGTCAGCCGTGGTGGGCTGGTCGGCTTCGGCTTCGGGCTCAGTGGGCTCGGTCTTCCGGTCGAGGATGGGCTCCTGCTGATCGGGGACGGCTGGAGGAGTGTCCGGTGCGATCCACCACAGGACGTCGTCGCCGAGGGGGTCGCCGGTGGAAGTGGTGTCTGCGGGCATGCGGTTTCCTCGTGTTCGGTGTGCTGGCTCTGCGGTCCGGTGGGTGGTCGGCGCACTGGCCGCCCCCTAGACGCGGTCTAGGGCTGTCTAGTTTTCGCAGGTCAGGGCCGTGTCGACCCGGTCTAGGGTGCCGGTCTAGGGCAACCGTGCCGGGAGCTGGCAGGGGGAGGGGCAGTCCTGCCGTTGCGGGCGCCGGCAGCACCACGGCGGGGCGTTGTCCAGTGGCTGCCAGTACGTGGCGGCACGTCTAATCGGTTGGCGCGTGGCCCGCGGGGACGAGGATGCCGCTGGGCGGAAGGGGGACGTACGGGGCATCGACGAGCTCCTTCATGACGGGTGCGTCGTGCCACGAGTCGGCCGCCAGGAGGAGAGTGAGCACCGGCTCGGTGGGTTCCGAAACGACGGTGTCGTGTCCTGCGGGCTCCTCAGGCAGTGAGATTCCCAGGCTGGCGCGGAGGGCCGGCGCCCAGATGTGCTGCTCGGCGCGCAGCCGGGTTGCCCGGGAGTTACCGATGCCGAGGGCTTTGGCGATCTTGTTGATCCCCCAGATGAGCCGGCCCTGGTCATCCCACGCGGCGTTCCGCAGCAGCCAGCGCTGCAGTGCCTCGTCCGACGCATCGTCCTCGGGCGGTGCCTTCGGGGCTGTGGTGGAGCCGGTGTGGCCCGCTTCGTTGGTCGCGCCGTCACCCATCCTGCCTCTGACCTGCCGGGATACCGCGTTGCTCGGGTTCTCAGCGCGGGTGGGATGGGCTGCGGCACCGTCTGCGGCTGCGCGTTCGGCGGCCTGGGATGGGCCGGTGCGGACGTCAGGATGCCCGGCGTCGGCGGGAAGGGTCATCCCGATGCGGGAGTCGCGGATCCGGGCGAAGGCAACCGGGTCCTTGAAGGGCATCCCGACCCAGGTGGCCAGTTGTGTACGCAGCTGCATGCCGGCAGCAACGGCGGTCAGGGCGTCGAGGTCCTCGCAGCCGGCAACCGTGCTGCGCTTGAAGGCCCGGACGTCGGCCCGGCGCTCTCGGCGGGCGTACCACCAGCCGGTGAGCCGGCCTGCAGATCGCGCCAGGGCCTGGGCCGCGCGCAGGTCGTACCAGGCATCGACCGCCCGGCGTACCCGATCGGTCTGCGTCGCTTCTTCCTCGCTCATCTCCTGGTTCGCGGCCAGCAGTCGGGCGACTCGCACGGACTCCGCCGGGCTGAGGAGGCGTGTGAGGGCGAGTCGGCGGAGCGGTCGGTCGTTGGTCGCTGCCCTGGCGGCACGGCGTTCCTCCAGGGATCCGATCTCCCAGAGCACGGCGGCCAGCAGCGGCCAGACCGCGCGGAGGGCGGCGCCGAGGATCGAGTCGGCCTCGCTGGCCGAGAAGAACGCGCTGACTGCCGCCAGGCTCCAGAAGAGCAGCCCGGACACGCCGGGGCCGTTGCCCGCTCGGGCGCTGCGGCGGGCGCGCCGGCCGCACACCATCGCCGCCAGGTCGAGGCCGACGAAGGGAAGGAAGTCTGCGGGCGAGGCCAGGTGCATGAGGTGCTCGCCGACCCGTCGCAGACCGTTGGCCGACAGGTAGGCGGCGACCGCCGCGACGAGCATGGTCGACATGTCTTCGATGCGGCGGCCTCGTCCGTCGGCCGCCTTGTCGCGCTCCTGGCCGCCCGGGGCCGGGCGGGTCGAGCGCCAGCGGCGGGCGAGCAGCAGCGGTCCGAAGGTCAGGGCCAGGGCGCCGGCCATGAACTGCCAGGACATGAGCAGGTCCGTGAGGCGGGGTGCCTCGATCGTGGTCACTCGGGACTCCCGGGGAGCGTGGTCGTCGTGTCGGAGCGCAGGCGGACGAACTCGGCGGCGACGGGGTCGCCAGCGACCCATTCGCGTAAGGCCGCGTTCTCGGCGCGAAGAGCGCTGAGCTGGCCTTCGAGGCTGGCGACGTGCCCGCGGAGGCGGGCAATCTCACGGTCCTGGGCAGACGTCTCGGTCGCGCCGGTGTCCCCGCTGGGGGTCTGCTGGCTCTGGTCGGGGGTCACGCGGCGGCCCACCCGTTCTCCTGCCGGCGGGCGGTGCGCAGCCGGTGCACGTTCGAGCGGGCGGCGGCGACCGCGGCCATCCGCTTCGGGGCGCTGGCCTTGTACCGGTCGGAGTTGACGGCGCAGGCACGGTTGAGGTGCCTGTAGGCCCGGAGAATCTCCTCTTCCTGGTTGGCCAGGTGGGTGTCGGCCGTGCGTGCGGCGGTCAGCCGCTTGCTCTGCTGCCGGGCGCGGCTGCGCAGCTCGTCCTCGGTGAGGCCGCCGCGGACTCCGTCGTAGTTGCGATCGCGCAGTGTGAGTTCCTCGCAGGCGGCGGCCACCGGGCAGCTGCGGCACAGGCTCTTGATGGTGTCCTGCCGGCGGCTGTGCCAGCTCTCGGTGCTCTCGCCCTCGGCGCGGAAGAAGGGGTCGGCGTCCCGGAAGGTCGACGGGTCGAGGCGGGTGCAGGTGCCAGTGGCGACGGCGGCCCGGAGGAGGGGACGGCGCAGCGACTCGGCCAGTCCGGGGTTGCTCCCGTCGAGGGAGTTGTGGTGGAGCATGGCGTCGAGCTCGTGGGTGGGCTCGGGGAGCGTGGTGGTCATGGTCGAGGTCTCCTCGGGTGGGTCCGCGTGCGTGCTGCCGGCTTCTGAGTGCGGCTGAGCTCGACCACGCGGCAACTGAATCATCTGACTTGCTTCAGATGATTCAGCATGTTGCACTGAAGATCCACGAACGTCAAGCACGAACGGAGCCCAATGGACCAGCAGACCGCCGAGGTACGGCAAGATGAGCCCATGGCGGCATCCCCCACCCAGAAGCAACGCACGGCCGATGCCATCCGGACGGCCATCCAGGCCGGCGTGTACCCGGTGGGCAAGAAGCTGCCCGGAGTGCGCCCTCTCGCCCAGCAGTACGGCGTGGCCTACAACACGATGCGCGAGGCCCTGGCGATACTGACCAGCGAGGGCCTGCTCGAGACGATCCCGCAGTCCGGCAGCGTGGTCCTGGCCGGCCACCGGCCCGTCGACCTCGTGCCGACCGAGCACGGCCGACTGCTTCCGGTGTCGCCCTCGACGGGCCTGGCCGAGGCCGTCACCGTCGAGACCTGCCCGGCCCCCCCGACGGTCGCCCGGGTGCTGCAGGTCCCCGCCGACGAGCAACTGCTCCTGCGCAGGAGCACCCACATCGTCGACGGCGCCCCGTGGGGAGTCGTCGAGACCTACCTGCCACTCGCTCTCGTCGACCTCTACCCGAGGCTGCGTCACCCGGACGTCGCGGTCGCCGACGAGCTCGAGGGCATCAGTGCCGACGGCGAGCACCGGGCCTGGATGACCGCACAGGAGTCGTCTCCCGAACTCGCTCGCCTTCTCTCCGGCGACTGCTCGGTGCTGTCCTGGACCCGGGTAGCGCTCCGCGGCGGGGAACCCTGGTGGTGTCAGATCACCTCGCTGCGTGGCGACCGCGTCCGCGTGCTACACACCCCCGGTGCGGTGGCCGACCGCCCGGGATTCTGAGGCTTCCGGGTGGAAAACACCCGAAAGACCGGGGTGGACACCCGGCCTGGCTGTCGGGATAGGGTGACTACCCAGTAACCGAATGCAAGCCCGAAAAGGCAAAACCCCGCGGCCTTAGGCAAGCCGCGGGGGAAAGAGCCGAGAACCGATCGGACGGTGTCTCGCTATGACCGAGGGTACCCGCATCTTCGTGCGGGTCGTCCCTGAGCCCGCCGTACGAGCGCGGATCAAGCCGCAGCTCCGGCGGGCCTTCGCGCTGTCCGCACGAGGACAGGCGGCGCACGACGACGCCCCCGTGAGGGGGGGTTGCATGTCGTAAGCAAACCAGGCGGCCTCACCTCTTCGCCGAGGCGGACCGCCCTTCTTCGCCGGCCCCAGAGTTTCGCCACTCCGTGACCGGCCGTCACCGCGCAGTGGAGTTTCGCCGCTCCGCTCCGCGAGGACCGGGCCCGAAGGCCCGGCAGTAACTGCCTCCCAGCAGTCGACCCCCGAAGGGGTCTTCGTGTTGTCCCGAAGCAACCTCGGGAGAACGGAGTACATCTTGCAGCACAGGTGCGCCCTTTGTCAGCTTGACCCTGGCGTGCAACCGCTTTTCCCGGCCATTCGGCCTACATCCGCGCGGCCCATCCACGTCAGGTCGGCGGCAGCGCTCACCTGGGGAAATGCCGTTCGGCACGGCCGGGACAACCTGTTGGTTGACGATGCACTCTCACGTTTGTGCAGGCAGCGGGCCTTGCGGCGCTCCGGCTCCGACCGGCCGATGTCGGCCGGTGCCGAGCGGGCGCAGCGATACGGCGCGCGCCGTGTTGTTGTCCCCGGTCTGATTCTTCTTCCCGATCTGTGTCACACGGCTGCCCGGTTTCGAGCCTCTAGGTGTGGCTGGAGCACCGCTGGGTGTCTGCCTGCCACGACCGTGTCCATCCGGCGCCGCCCCGCAGCGTCGGTCGAACCGTGCTGCCTGGCTGTCCGCCCGGCAGACGCCGGGAGATCCATGCGCCCCTCCGTCACCATCGCCACTGGAGTTGTCGCTCCATCGGCAGGCTCCGCCGGCGAGTACCGGTCGGCGGTACCTGCCGGCCGGGATCCGCAGACTGCGCAGGGCGAACGTCGATGAGGGCCTCCTCCGTCCCCGCCACCGCCCTGCCCCGGCCTCCGCGGTCCGCGCCGTCCGCCGAGCGGCTGTCGGTTGTGACCGGGGCCGGCGAACCGTCCCCGCTCCTTCTGGGGTCGGCGATGCGTCGACGGCTGCGGGCGGCCGTCCAGTTCCTCCTCGCCGAGCCCGCGATGCAGGGGGCCGGTGACCTGGACAGGCTCCTTCGGATCATCGTGGTGGCCAAGGCGAACAGTGATCGCATGTACGCGGCGTCGTCCACTGCGGCGGAGCTGGGTCGCTGGGCCGGTGTCGGTGCTTCGTCCATCGACCAGGCGCTCGCCCGCCAGCGCGCAGCGGGCACGCTGATCACGCGGCAGCGGCGCGCAGCCACCGGGGTGATCGGGCTCGACGTCGGCATCCCGGCCATGATCGACGCTCGGCGGGCCGGCGATCTGCGGCACCCGCTCGCCCTGCAGCGCCGCGAGCTGGCCGTTCTCCTGCGCCTGCTCGAGGTGCTCTTCGCCCCCGGTTGGCGCCACGCCGACCGCGCCGCCACTCCGGGCGGTGTACTCGTCGGCCGGACAGGCCGGGGCGCTGCCACCGATCGGCTCGGCCTGCTGCTGCTGGCGCTGGAGGCGCGTTCGGACGGAACGGTGCGGCTGTGTGGAGGTCGGGTCGACCAGCGCCGGGGCCGCTCGGCGGTGACGCTCGCCCGCTTGCTCGGCTGCACACCCGACGGAGCGGCCAAGGTGCTGACCCGTCTCCAGCAGCATGGGGCACTTGAGCTCATCCGGCGTGCGACGAAGTCGGGGCTTCTGGGGCGTGGCGGCATCCGGATCCCCGTGGTCGCGGCGGGTCCGTCCGTTCCACGCGCGGTTCCGCGCCCCGACACGAAGGGCTGCGACGACCGCCCTGGTGCTGCAACCAGGGGGACCACGCCTCCTCAGGGGGCGTCTTCCCAGGTCAGCCCGTCGGGGGCGGCCGCAGTGCGGGCGATCGCAGAGCGGTCCGCTGCTGAGGACCTTCACGCTCCTCACGCTGTTGCTGCTGATGTCCCTGAGACTGATGAGGTTGTCGAGGGTTTCTCCGGCGAAGCCGAGAATGGGGTACTCACCGTCGCCGGTGGTGCACGTGCGCACGCGAGGATCCCGGCTCCGCAGGGCGGTCGCTCGGATGAGCGCTGCCCCGGTGAGCCGTCCGGCGCGCTGCGCGCGGAGAACCCCATGTCCAATCGCTCATCGTCTGTCGGCCCGGGGCGTGCGCTCATTGCCCCGGCCGGGCTGGTCACCGCTCCGGTTCGGGAGGTACTGGCTGAGATCGCACCGCTCGTGGACCGGTTGGACGAGCGGGAGCGTCGTGTCGCCTCCCAGGCGGTGGCGCGGGTGCTCCGGGTCCGCGCGTCCGCCGACCTCATCGACCACCTTGTGGCCCGGCTCGCTCCGATGAGCTTCGACGGGCCGCCCGAGGACCGGGGCGTCATCAGGTCTCCTCTGGCCTGGTTCCTCTCGCAGCTCCCGCAGGTCACCGTGTGCGGGGAATGCGGTCGCACGCTCCACGGGGCCCCGGGCCACTTCGGGAACTGCGACCACTGCGCGGCCGGCCCGGCGGCAGCGGCGACCGGCGTGTGCCCGGGCTGCGGTCGCTATGCGGAGATCTTCGCCATGGGTGAGTGCGCGGGTTGCGAGCACGAGTCAGCGATCACGGCCTCGAGCGACCGGGCCGTCCGGCGCGCGGCCACGGCTGGTGCCGCTCCCCGGGAGGCCGCTGAGGTGGCAGCGGCCGTTCGACGTGCGGCCGCCGAGGCCGCCGAGGCCGCCGAGGCCGCTGGCGCGCAGCCGGCGTTCGTGCGGCTCGCCGCCCGGCTTGCGGCCGACACCTTCGCCCTGCCCACGCAGTCGCCCGGCCGGCACCTGCGCATGGTTGCTCCGGCGTCCGGCTCGGAGCGCGGCGAACCGCTGGCGTTTCGGTAGGACCGCTCGGCGGGCGCTCATGAGGGTCGGCCAGGAGCGCGGTGAGCGGCTGGGGGAGCGGGGGTGAGCGGGGGTGAGCGGGGGTGTTCGGCGCAGGGGTGAGCGCTGGAGGCTCGGCCTGGCGCTCAGACGGGACGCCGGGCAACGCGCTCTCGGCGCTCGAGCTCGGCCCGGCGCACATGCAGGGGCGGGGATGAGCGGGCGGGACAACCGTGGCCTGGCCGCGGTTGTCCCCGGCTGAGTGAACGATCACAGGGACGGGAATCCGGCGGCCCGCCCCTTGTCCCGGTGCTGGCGCGGCCAGCCGGGAGTTGTCCCGTCTGGTTGTCCCGCCCGGTTCCGCGGGTTGTCCCGCAGGCTCCCCGGGATTGCCCCTTTGATCTGCGGGTTGTCCCGCTCCTGGCCTCCGCCGGAGCGGGCTTCTCGGTGACATCCGGGCCCAGTCGAAGCCGGGAGGATGCCACCTGCCACAGCGCGTGGCTCCGCCCACCGGACGGCTACCGCGGACGGGCGGTCCGTCCACCCGCAGCGCCCGTGGACGCGACCGGCCCGTGCCCATGGACCCCCTTCAATGCGGCGTGGTGCGGCCCGGATGAGCGCCCACACGTAGGCGCTGGCGCGCTTCGCGATCCAGTGCCCGAGCGCTCGGTGGCGAGCGGTGAGCGGCGAGCGGCGACCGCTCCCCGGGGAGATTTCACCCTCGTGCGCGGTGCAGCGATCGCTCACCGGCCGGGAGCGCTCGACGGTCAGGCCCTTGTTGGGAGCGCTCGACGCGGTTGCCCCGAGGTTGTCCCCGACCCCGGTGTCACGAGCGCTCGACCCTCCCGAGCGCCTGCCCCCCTTGTCCCGGAACTCGCTCTCGCAGGTCAAGACAGCGGACAAGGGGGGGTTGGCCAGTCTCAGCGTCATCACCAGCCGACGACGCGAAGGGACGGGCACGGACGTGGCCACCTCCACCATCGACTTCTCCCATGCCGGTACCCGGGAGTGCGACCCGGGCCTGGGCTCCTTCGCCCGGTTCAACCGGGACTGGGCGCTCCTGGAAGACGACGTCCCGGCCTGCCGGCAGGTCGCCGAGTGGGCGCAGCGGTTCGCGGAGCTGGCGGGCGTGCGCACGCCGCAGGACATCGTCGACCGCCTCGATGCCCTGCGGCGTGCCTCCGACTGGCCGGCCTACGACGGGGTCTTCCGCGTGCTTCTCGGGCTCACCCGCCTCGACGGCGCGGAGGGTCAGCTCGCGTGGCTCATCGGCGTGCGGATCATGCTGCCGAAGGCGGTCCTGATCACCTCCGGTCTGATCCGTGTGGGCTTCGACTGGGAGGACACCTCCTCCCTCGTCCTGAGCGCGCTCTTCGAGATCGTGCGGACGTACCCGCTGGAGGACCGGCCGGCGCGGATCTTCATCAACATCGCGCTCGACACCCGCAAGCTCGCCGAGCGCCTCATCGGCGTCAGCTCCGTGGAGGAGCGCGAGCGGGAGTGCATGACCGAGGCCCTCAGCATCCGGCCGGCGGACCCGGAGGCGGACCAGCCCGAGACGGTCGCCCTCCTGGCCGACCTCCTGGCCCGCGCCTCGCACCTGCAGCTTCTGGCCGAGGAGGACCACGGCCTTGTCGATGCCGGCCTCGACCCCCGCACTGAGCTGATCGACCTTCTGGTCTGGGCGGTCGAGGCGCGCGCGCTCAGCGAGGTCGAGGCACGGCGGATCGCCGGCTACTACCGCCCCACCGACGACCGCTCGGCGAGGACCACGCGGGCCATGGGCAGCGAGGGCGCCCGGATCCGGCAGAGCGCCTCCCGCGCCGTCCGGACCCTGCGGGGCGCCGACCTGAACTCCTACTTCGACATCGCGGCCTGACCCCGGTGGCCACCGCGATCACCGCACATCCGACACCCGCACATCCAGGAGCGCTCATGATGACCACCGCACCGCCCGCGCACGACCCCGGCCGGGACACGGACGAGCTGCGCGTCGCCAAGGCCCGCCGGCGCGTCACCGAGCTGGCGAAGCAGCTGATCGCCGACCCGCTCAACCCCGACCTGATCGCGCAGCTGCGCCACTGGCTCGACACCGACGCCGATCCCGCGATCGCGGCCATGGACGCCCTGCTCCGCCGTCCGGCTTCCGAGCTGCGCGAGCAGGTCCGTGCGGCGATCAGCCGCCTCGACGGAACACTGCGGGGTGACGCGTGAAGCGCGAGCGCCGGAGCAAGAAGCCGGCCCCCGCACCGGTCGCGCCCGTCGAGGAGCAGGACGTCGACGGGCAGGAGGCCACCGGCTGGACGGCCAGCACCGCCGGCCTGTCGGGTCTGGCTCGCCTCGCGCGGGCAGGCGCCTGGCTTCTGGTCACGTCCGGACCGCTGCTGGGGCTCCTGGCGTTGATGACCACGGCGGCACCTGCCGAGCCGCGGAAGTCGTCGACGGTCGCCACGGCTGCCTCGGGCACCGCGCCCGCGGGGTTCGCGGAGCTGTACGTGGCCGCTTATCTGGAGGCCGGGCAGGGCACCGAGTCCACCCTCGCCCCGTACTACGCGAGTCCCGTCACCCTCACCAACGCCCCCGGCGCCCGCACCGCGACGCGCACCGTCGCGGTGGCCAGCAACGAGTTGTCCTCCGGCTACTGGGCGGTGACCGTCGCCGCCCAGGTCACCAGCCATCACGCCGGCCGGCCTGACACCACCGCGGTCCAGTACTTCCGGGTCGGCGTCCAGGCGGTCGGCCCGTACTGGGCCGGCGGCGCCGGGGCCAAGGCCGACGGCATGGTCGGCTACGCGGCTTCCTCCCTTCCTGCACAGGTCGCGGCACCCGAGATGGTGGCCGTCGGCGACCTCGCGTACGGCACGAGCCGCGGCAACGCCCTCGCCGACCCGGTCGTGGACACCGCGTCCTCGTTCCTCACCGCCTATCTCACCGGGACCGGAGACCTCGACCGGTACAGCTCCCCGGGTACCCGTCTGCGTTCGGTCAGCCCCGCTCCCTACACCGCGGTCAAGGTCACGGATTCCTACGACAACTCGGCCAACGGCGGCATCCAGACCGTGCCGAGCGACGGCACCGCCCGCCGGCTCCTGGTGAACGTGGCCGCCACCGACGCCGGTGGCCAGACCTACCCGCTCACCTACGCCCTCGACCTGCGCTCCCGCGGCGGCCGCTGGGAGGTGTGGGCGCTCACCGAGGCGCCGGCGCTCAAGAGCGGGTCGAGCCCCACGGCCGTTCCCCGCCCCACTAACTCCGGCCCGGCCGCGCGCTCCGCCGCGCCGTCGACGCCGGCCCGCTAACCCACTCGTCCAACGGAGGACCCATCCCATGAACCCTGACCACGTGATGCTCGCCGGTGACGTTCTCACCTGGGCGAACACCAAGACCACCCAGATCAAGACGCTGGTCCTCGCGGCCGCCGTTGTCATGGTGATCATCGCCGTGATAGGTGCCTACTGGCGCACGAAGTCGTGGGTGGCCACCCTCGTGGCCTTCGTCCTCGGCGCCCTGGTGCTCTGGGGCATCAACAACATGGACTCGCTCAAGGGCAAGGTCGGCTCGGAGATCGACGAGAAGTCCACCGCGAGCGCTCCTCATGTCCGTATCACCCCGGTGCTGCCCGGCCCGGCCGCTCATGAGCTCGGCGTGCTGTGAGTGTCGCTCATGCCGCTCCTCCCACCCGGGACGAGGAGATCCTGATCGGGCACTCGTACACCCGTGCCCGCCGCCACCCGCTGGTGGTCGGCAAGCTCCCGGGCGCCGGCCGGATTCCCGGCGGCCCGTACACCGTCACGCAGATCGTGACGATGGTCGTCGGCTTCATGGTCCTGACCATGACCCGGGCGCTGTGGGCCCACTTCGGACTCCTCGACATCGTGATCATGATCGCGCTGCCGTGGGGCCTGGCCTGGGTGATGCGGTACGCGCGGGTCGACGGCCGGGATCCGGCCCGGGCCATCCGCAGCCTCCTTGTGTACGCATCCGCCCCGGGCGCCGGCCGCCTTGCGGGCCGGCCCCAGCGGCGAGGTCGGATCCGGATGACAACGGGCCGGTGCACCGTGCGCGAGCAGGACGCCTTCCAGCCGGCCCCCGAGCAGCCCGTCGAGCCGGCCTTGCCCACGCCGACGCCGGCGGTGCGGGCGCAGCCCCGTCGATCCGCGCCTTCCCCGGTGTCCCAGCACCCACCTCGGGCCGACGAGCAGACGACCTGTCCGGCGCCGGCGCCAGCGGTTCCCCGAGTGCCGGGGGCCGCCGGCCGCCGGAGTCCCGGAACCCGCAGCACCCTGCAGAACCTGCTCGCCTCGCTCGACGAGACCTGAGCACCAGGGGCGGGCCGCGTCCGGCCCGCCCCTCACTCTCTCCTCTTCTTTCTAAGGACTCCGTCATGCGCCTGCCCGTCCGTCACCTCAGCGGCCATCTCCTGTGGACCACGAACGCGACCGTGTGGGCCGTGTGGCGGGTCGCGGAGGAGAACTACACCCACGCGAGTCGCGCGACCAAGCGGGCTCGGCTCGACGCTCTGGAGTCTCTGATCAAGGCTCTGCGCGGAGAGGCGCTGCTGCTCTCCCTGTGCCCGTCCGTCGACGCGGCCTCCGTCGTGCGGCGGATGACCGCCGGCGTCGACCTCGACCACTCGCCCGAGTACGTCGACATCAGCCTGCGCGTCCTCCAGGACCTGGAGGACCTCGAGCTGAGCGGCCGCGCCGACTTCCTCGCGATACCGCTGCCGCACCTGGACCTGAAGCAGACCGCCCGCGCGATCCTGTCCTCCGCGCAGGTCGAGGTGATGACTTCCCTGGGCCTTCCGGTGGCACCGGTGGCGGTCAAGGAGGAGAAGGCCCGGGTCGAGCAAGCCCGCCGGCTCTCCGCTTCCTGGCCTGCGGGCATCAAGCTGCGTCCCGCCACCGAGGCCGAGGTCCTGTGGATCTACGGCCACAGCGCCCGGCGCGGCATCTCGGAGCCGTTCCTGCCGGAGGAGGGCAGCCGCCGCGGGGTTCGCGGCCGCGGCCGCACACTCGCCGCCCACACCCAGGTCGTCCTCGACGAAGGCGGGCGCAGCGACCGGGACGGCGCAGGGGTGAGCAACCCGTTCCGGCGCCGGTATCTCAAGGCCACCACCGAGCACGGCGACAGCTACCAGGCGTTCACAGTGCTCTCCGAGATGCCCGAATCCTTCATTTTCCCCGGCTCTGAGTACCTCGCGGCCCTGGACGACTTCTCCTTCCCGGTCGACTGGGCGGTGCGGATGCACGTCGAGCCGGGTTCGAAGGCGGAACCTCGGTCGCGGCGTCAGGCGCGCGAGCTCGCCAACCAACGCGGCGAGTACGACGGCGAGACCGCCGGCGTGCCGGCCAGCCTCGACAAGGCGTCGGCCTCGCTGGACGAGTACCGGGACCGGCTGACGTCCTCGTCCACCGAGGTGGAGATCCGGGCATCGGTCGCGATCTGCGTGTGGGGGCAGAGCCCGGAGGAGGCCAACGAGCGGGTGACGCTCCTGCAGCACCACTTCGGGGGCAACGAGTACACCCTCGCCCGGCCGGTCGGCGACCAGGTGGCGCTCTTCCACGCGATGCTGCCGGGGACAAAGACCCCGCGCCCCCTGCTCGACTACACGCAGTACATGCTGGCCAGGGACTTCGCGATGGCAATGCCGTTCTGCGGCCAGGGCCTGGGCGACGACGCCGGGAGCCTCTTCGCCCTTCAGCTCTCGGGCGGTGGCGTGCGGCCGGTGCTCGCCGACTTCTCGCACGGACCGCGGGTCAACGCCTCCGCGAGTGCTGCGTTCGTCGGCGAGCTGGGCAGTGGCAAGAGCTTCGCCATGAAGGCGGCGATGCACTCGATCCTGACGACTGGCCGGCGGGTCGGACACAAGAGCAGCCGCGGGCGAGCACTCGTCATCGACCGTACCCCGCAGCAGGAGTGGGCGCGTTTCGCGCTTGCCTGCCCCGGGAGCACACAGATCGTCACGGTCGACGAGAACGCCGGGCTATCGCTGGACCCGCTGAGGGTTTTCCGTGGTCCGCGTGCCGCCCGTTACACCGAGAGCTTCCTGACGCCACTGCTCGACATCGCGAGCATGTCGGTGGAGGGCATCACCCTCGCGGATGCGATCGAGGCAACGCGAACCGGTCCCGCTCCGAGTATGAGCGCCCTCATCGACACCCTCGTACTGCGCGCTCGCACCGCCGACCCCGACGAGCCGAACGACGACGCCATCCGGGCTGCAGCCTCCGAACTGGTGCGCAAGCTTCGGGCACTGGGCAAGAAGGACCTCGGCCGGGTCGTCTTCGACCCCTCCCTGCCGGTTGTTCAGATCAGCAATGCCGACTCGATCGTCTTCTCGGTCGACCGCCTTGGCCTGCCCAGCCGCGAGGACCTCGCCGAGCACCGGCTGAAGTCCCTGGAGGTGGAGAAGCGATTCGGGTGGAGGTTGATGTACCTCATCACCGCGCTGTGCCGCGAGGTAGCGTTCTCCAACCCGGCCGAGTTCTGCGGCGTCTTCCTCGACGAGTGCTGGTGGCTGACCGCCTCCGCCGAGGGCACCGGCCTGCTGTTGGAGATCATCGCCGACGGTCGCAAGCACAACGCCGGCGCGCTCATCGGCTCCCATGACCCGTACGACATCGGTCCCCGGAACGAGATCGGCGACAAGATCCGCGCGCTGCTCAGCCACATCTTCGTTTTCCGGCACCGCGCGAAGAACCTCGCCCGGCGCTGCCTGGAGTTCCTGGACCTGGACCCGGACGACGTCGAGATGGTCAAGCTCATCACCGAGAACCTCTCCCCGCTCAACCTCTCCGACGAGGAGCGGCTCGTGCGCGCCGGCGAGTGCCTCTACCGGGACCTGCGCAAGCGCATCGGGGCCATGAAGGTCCTGGCGCCGGCAGACGAGGGCGCAGCCGAGGCCATCCACACCACTCCGGGCCAGGAAGAGCCGAGCATCAGCGACCTCCTGGCGGAGGTGACCTCGTGAGCAGGGCTACCGCTCGCGGTCGGCTGCGCTGGCCGAGCCGGCGCCGGATGTGGCTGATCGCTGTGCCAGCGGCGATCTTCATCGCCTTCGTGGCCGCGATGGCCTGGGCCGACCCGCAGGTGCCCACGCCTTCGCCGGGCCCGTCGCCCAAGCCCCCGGGTTCCAGCGCCACTCCGCAGCCCGGTCCCAACCCCCCGGAGTCGAGCCCGTCCCCGACCTCACCGTCGAGTGGACCGTCGTGGACCCCCAAGCCGGGTCCTTCCCCGGCTCCCCCGGACCCGGAGGGCAAGCCGGTCAAGGACCTGAGCATCCCTCCGACCGACGCCGGCGACGGTCTGCTGCAGCCCTTCGACGTGACCGACCGCGACGGCGTGCCGATTTCCGCCTATTCCGTCAGCGCGGACACCGGAGAATGGGACGATTTCGACCTCAAGATCTGGAACGTCCTCGCCGTCATCTTCTTCTCGGTGGCGAAGTGGGTCGTCGGGTTCGGCTGCTGGCTGCTCAAGTGGGCGCTGGGGTTCGGGCTCGCAGCGATCCTCGTGAAGCCCGTCGACAGCATCGCCACCACGATCCGCGACCACGTCATCAACCGACTCGGGCTGCCCTCGCTGTTCCTGATGTTCGCCGGCCTGTTCGCTGGCTGGCAGATCATGTTCCGCAACCGCTCCCGCGGCTTCGCCGAGGCGGGACTGTCCCTCGTCGTGGCGGCTGTCGCCACCACGGTGCTCCTGTCACCGGCCCAGGTCCTGCTCGGCACCGACAAGAACCTGCCCGCGCCGCAGGGCTCCACCATGCTGCTCTCCGAGGGCGGCCTGCTCGGATCCGCCAAGGACTTGAGCCTGCAGGTCTCCTCCCTGGTCCTGACCAAGGACCCCAGCCAGGTGGAGGCGAACCCCGACCAGGTCAGCAAGCCGATCAAGGACGCGCTCGTCGACGCGCTCATCGTCAAGCCGACGCAGCTGATGCAGTACGGCCGGACCTTCGACGGCGCGTGCGCCAAGGCGTACGGCAAGTACAAGGTCGTCGAGTACAACTGGTCCCAGATGGGCTTGAACGCCTGGGAGGGCAACCGCGCCAACCCCGCCGGCGGGCCGACGTACCTCCAGCAGCTCCAGGGCGCCGGCGAGGACTTCGTCAAGACCTGCAAGCAGAACGGCGTCGACCCCGAGGCGAAGAAGGCGTCGGCCGACCTGGCGTTCAGCGCGCTCTTCGTGGCCATCGCCGCGCTGATCGTCGTCGTTCTCCTGGTCCTGGTCACCGGCGGCTTCTTGGTCGCCCAGGGCTGGCTCGCGTTCCAGGCGATCCAGGGACACTGGGCCCTGGCCGTGGGCATCCTGCCCGGCGGCGGCCGCGCCACGCTGTGGCGGTGGGTCACGGCGATCGTCAAGTCCGTGCTCAGCATGATTCTCGCCATCCTCTTCCTGGCGATCTTCATCCTGATGATCCTCGCACTGATCGACGCGGACACCGGGAAGGTCCTCGCGACGAAGTTCATCGCGATCGACCTCACCGCGATCGCCGCCTTGGCAGGCCACAAGAGGATCAAGGAGACCTCCCGTCAGATCGCCGTGCAGCTGAACCGCCGGCTGGCCAACGCCCGGGTGGGCGGCTCCCGGAACTCCGTATTCGCCTCGCCCGGCCGGTACGCGGAGACCGCCCCGAGCCTCAAGCAGGTCTGGGGCGACAGCAAGGCCGAGGCACGCAAGGTCACCCAGCCCATCGGGAAGGCGGGCCGCCGGGCCCGCGACCTGTGGGCTGGCCCGCAAAAGGGCCGCGCCAAGGGCGGGAAACTTCGAGCTGCGACACGGCTCGCGGCGAACGTGGCCGTGGCGGCCGGCACCGGCGGCACCGCGACGGCCGCCAAGATGGCCGCCCAGAACGCCGCCAAGCAGCACCTGCGCAAGCGGATCGCCACCGCGGCGGCCAACAAGCTCGCGCAGACCCGCGGCGGGCGGGCCACCATGGCCACCGGTAAGGCCGCAGCGATGGCCGCCCGGTACGGAGTCAAGGCTGGCAAGTTCGCGGTGTACGCGACGGCGGGCGCACCGGTCAGTGTGCCCCGCGGTGTGAAGGCAGCCAAGCGCGGCACGCAGGCGGCCGGCGTGCGCGCCACCCAGGTGAAGAACGACCTCCTCGCGGCCAAGAACCGGGCGGCCGCCAGGGTGAACCAGAAGGTGGACGAGGCCTCCGCGTTCATGACCGAGTACCGGGACAACGTCGGCACCGCTGCACGCTTCATCGGCCGTCAAGGTGCCTACGTGCAGCTCGGACTCGCCCAGCCCATGGCGCCCCAGCAGACCGGCAGCTCAGCGACGCGGCCCAGGGCCGCGGCGACCGCTCCCCGCGTTCCGGGACCTGGCCCCCGGCCCGGAGGCATCCGGCCCCCGGCGGCCGGCACCCCGACCGGCCCTGGTCCGTCGTCGCCGCCGCCGGAGGAACCGACCTCGCCGGCTGCCCCGTCAACGGACGACGCCAGCACCGAGCAGACGCAGCCCTCGCAGCCGCAGGTCGGCCCGGAACCCGATCCGCAGCCGGCGCAGGACCCCAGCGAGCCGGCCGCAGACGATGCCCCGAGCAGCGAGCGTCCCGCAGCACCCTCCCGACGCATCCGCCGGGCGACCAGGCCCGCAGGTCCCGCGTCGCGACCCGCGACCGACGAGGGCTGACCACGTGGTCGAGGGCCGCCACAGCGG
>NZ_JBHUAF010000077.1:0-28013 GCF_042789895.1 Kitasatospora sp. NPDC056783 | reverse complement strand
GTGCGGGCCCGTCGGCGTTCCCGGACGGCTCCGGCGGCGGCTCGCGGATCGGCGGTGGGGCTTGCACTCGACCACCCGGAGTGCTAATCATTGGCGTTAGCACTCACAGTGTGAGAGTGACAGCGGACCGGGTCGGTGAGGCCCCCGGGAGCGGTAGGGGAATGGACCTCCGCGCACCAGGGCCGTCCGTCGCGGGCACCCCTTGGTCCGAGCAGTCGACCGTGTCCCGGAGGACCACTTCTGATGGCCAAGATCATCGCCTTTGATGAGGAAGCTCGCCGCGGCCTTGAGCGTGGCATGAACCAGCTCGCCGACGCGGTGAAGGTCACGCTCGGCCCCAAGGGCCGCAACGTCGTGCTGGAGAAGAAGTGGGGCGCCCCCACGATCACCAACGACGGTGTCTCCATCGCCAAGGAGATCGAGCTCGAGGACCCGTACGAGAAGATCGGTGCGGAGCTCGTCAAGGAGGTCGCCAAGAAGACGGACGACGTCGCGGGTGACGGCACCACCACCGCCACCGTGCTCGCCCAGGCCCTGGTTCGCGAGGGTCTGCGCAACGTCGCCGCCGGCGCCAACCCGATGGCCCTGAAGCGCGGCATCGAGAAGGCCGTCGCCGCCGTCTCGGACCAGCTGCTGGCCCAGGCCAAGGACGTGGAGACCAAGGAGCAGATCGCCTCCACCGCCTCCATCTCCGCCGCCGACACCCAGATCGGCGAGCTCATCGCCGAGGCCATGGACAAGGTCGGCAAGGAAGGCGTCATCACCGTCGAGGAGAGCAACACCTTCGGCCTGGAGCTCGAGCTCACCGAGGGCATGCGCTTCGACAAGGGCTACATCTCCGCCTACTTCGCCACCGACCTGGAGCGCATGGAGGCGACGTTCGAGGACCCGTACATCCTCATCGCCAACTCCAAGATCGGCTCGGTCAAGGACCTGCTCCCGCTGCTGGAGAAGGTCATGCAGAGCGGCAAGCCGCTCGTCATCATCGCCGAGGACGTCGAGGGCGAGGCCCTGTCGACCCTGGTCGTGAACAAGATTCGTGGCACCTTCAAGTCCGTCGCCGTCAAGGCCCCGGGCTTCGGTGACCGCCGCAAGGCCATGCTCGGCGACATCGCCATCCTCACCGGTGGCACCGTCATCTCCGAGGAGGTCGGCCTGAAGCTGGAGAGCGCCGGCATCGACCTGCTGGGCACCGCCCGCAAGGTGGTCATCACCAAGGACGAGACCACCATCGTCGACGGTGGCGGCGACAGCGAGCAGGTCGCGGGCCGCGTGAACCAGATCCGCGCCGAGATCGAGAACAGCGACTCGGACTACGACCGCGAGAAGCTCCAGGAGCGCCTCGCCAAGCTGGCCGGCGGCGTGGCCGTCATCAAGGCCGGCGCGGCCACCGAGGTGGAGCTCAAGGAGCGCAAGCACCGCATCGAGGACGCCGTCCGCAACGCCAAGGCCGCCGTCGAGGAGGGCATCGTCGCCGGTGGTGGCGTCGCCCTGCTGCAGGCCGGTGTCGCGTTCGACAAGCTGGAGCTGGACGGCGACGAGGCCACCGGTGCCAACATCGTCAAGGTCGCGCTGGAGGCCCCGATCAAGCAGATCGCGACCAACGCCGGCCTGGAGGGTGGCGTCGTGGTGGAGAAGGTGCGCAACCTCCCCGCCGGTCACGGCCTGAACGCCGCCACCAACGAGTACGTCGACCTGGTCGCCGAGGGCATCATCGACCCGGCCAAGGTCACCCGCTCGGCGCTGCAGAACGCCGCCTCCATCGCGGCGCTGTTCCTCACCACCGAGGCCGTCATCGCCGACAAGCCGGAGAAGGCCGCCGCGGCCGCCGGCGGCGGCATGCCGGGCGGTGACATGGACTTCTGATCCTGATCTTTCCGATCGGATCGGCTGGTTCCTCGTCCGCGTGGGCGGTTCCCTTCGGGGAGCCGCCCACGCGGCGTTTTCGTCGTTGCGCCGGTCGCGTCGGAGAATGGACGGATGGCTGCTGACGACATCGAGAACGCCCTGCACAACGCCCGGGCGCTGATCCTGGCCGACCTCACCGCGCGGGACGTGGCGGACGCCGCCGTCGTCTCGCTGGTGGAGCAGGCCGTGACGCACCGCCGCTGGTGGCTGGAGCAGTGGCCGGACGGCACCGAGTACGTCCTCGGGCTGGTCGCCCAGGACGTCCAGGACGCGCTGCTGGAGGTGTACGGGCGCTGGCCGCTGTGCGCCGACTGCGCGGCCGACGGGGACCCGCACGCGCTGAGCGTGGAGCCCGAGCTGGGCCCGGAGCCGCACTGGGTGTGCGGCAAGCGGGGAGCGGTGGTGGCACCGGTGGGGGAGCTCTCCTAGCAGCCGTGTACGGTGCGCGGCATGAAGCGCTGGGTGTGGGGTGTGCTGGGCGGGTGCTGCGGTCTCGGGTTGTGGTGGGCCGTGCTGGAGGTGTCGGGGGCCGATCACGACGCGTGGTGGGCCGTCGCGGGGCGCGTCCTGTCCGTGACGGGCGGCGTGGCCGCCGTGGACCGGCTGGGGGCGCGGTGGAGCTGACGGGCGCGCGGGCGCGGCTTCCGGGGGTGGGTCCGGGAGGTGGCGTCAGGGGGCGGTGAGCTTCAGAGGGTGCCGAGTTCGGCCGTCAGGTTGGCGAGGGCGGCCGCGGTGAAGCGGTCGCGGGCGGCGGGGCTGCGGTAGAGCGCGGGCAGGGCGAGCAGGTGGCGCAGCACGGCGGCCCGGCCGGCCCGGAAGTCCGGCTCGGGAACGAAGCCGTACTCCTCGCGGACGGCGGCCGCGTACGCCGCGTACGCCTCGGGGGTGCCGCCGAGGACGGCGAGGTCCGCGTCGCAGAGCACCTCGCCGTCGCGGTCGCCGGGGGCCGGGTCGTGGTCGACGGTGAGCAGCACGAGGCGCTCGACCTCGGCGACCCGCTCGGCGGGAAGGCCGGCGGCGGTCAGCGCGCGGACGGCCAGGGCGGCGCTGCGCTCCTCGTTCTCGGTGCGGTCGGGGCGGTACACGGCGTCGTGGAACCAGGCCGCGAGGCGGACGGCGTCCGGATCGGCGGCGTGCCCGGCCAGTTCGTCGACGTGGCCCAGCACCGCGCGCAGGTGCGCGGCGGTGTGGTGGCGGCGCGGCGGCTCCGCCCAGCGGCGCAGCAGCTCCCGGCCGTACGGCTCGGGGTCCACGGCGGCCCCGCAGCGGTGCAGCAGGGCGGTCCAGTCGGCGAGCAGGTCGTCGGTCTCGGTGGCCATGCGGCCCATTCTGTCGGGCTCCCCCGATGGACGGGATATGCCGGTCGGCGATATATGTAGCCGTATGACAGAACGCGCCATGCAGGAGCCGACGCTGCTGCTGCTCACCGCGCTGGCCGATGCCCCGCGGCACGGCTACGCGCTCATCCAGGAGATCGCCGCGATCTCCGACGGCCGGGTCAGGATGCGCACCGGCACGCTCTACGGGGCGCTCGACCGGCTGCTCCAGCAGGGCCTGATCGAGGTCGCCGCCGAGGAGGTGGTGGACGGCCGCGCCCGGCGCAGCTACGCGCTGACCGCCGAGGGCCGGGGTGCGCTGGCCACCGAGGCCGAGCGGTTGCGGGCGGTGGCCACCGAGGCCGAGCGCCGGCTGAGCAGGCTCCGGTCGATGCTGCCGGGCGGGGACGGGCCGCAGGGGCGGCCGGTGACGGGAGGAGGCCGCTCATGAGCACGCCGGCGATCGGCGCGGCGCCCTCGGCGGTGCTGCGGGCCGCGCTCCAGCTCTACCCCGAGCGGTACCGCCGTGAGCGCGGAGAGGAACTGGTCGAGGTGTTCGCGGACACGACGGCGGAGGGCGGGCGCCTGGACGCCGCCCGGGAGCTCGCCGGCCTGGCGGTGTACGGGCTGCGGATGCGGCTCGGGCTGACCGGCGCGACGGCGGCCGGGCGGCTGCTGGCGCTGGTCGCGCCGATGCTGGCCGGGGCGGCGGCCGGTGCCACGCTGGTGGCCTGGGCGACCACCACGTACCGGATCGACAACTGGCTGGCCTGGGAGGACCCGTACAAGGTCTACTTCGCGAGCTTCTGCCGGCCGGTGGCCGCGGTGCTGCTCGCGGTGGCGGCGCTCCTGGGGCGGTGGACGGCGGTGCGGGCCAGCGCGCTGGCCCTGGGGGTGGTGGGGGCGTACGACCTGGTGTCGGCCCTGCGGGACTCCTCCTTCGACCTGTGGTGGAGCGGCTACATCGGGATGGCCTCGCTGCCGTTCGTGCTGGCCGCGCTGCTGCTGGTCGCGGCGCCGACCGACCTGCTGCCCCGGCCGGCCTGGCGCCGGGCCGGCCTGGTGCTCGCCTCGGGGGCGGTGGGCGGGCTGCTGGTGGGGGCCCAGAGCTGGGACGACACCCGCTTCCCGCTGGACCTCCCGTGGTTCGTGCTGATGCTGCTCGTCCCGCTGGTGCTCACCTTCGCCGGCCTGCGCGGGCGGGTGGCGCCGATGGCGGTGGGGGTGACGGTGCTGGTGCTGACCGGGCCCGGCTGCCTGTTCAACATCTGGCGGGAGTCGGGCGGGGTCTCGCGCCTGCTGCCGGTGGCGGCGCCGACGGTGGCGCTCCTCGTGCTGGCGGCGGTGGCGGTGCGCCGGTTCGGCCGGCGGGAGGGGGCCGGGGCGGTCCGCGGGGTGGTGTGACCGGTTCGGCCCCCTGGGTGCCGGCGGGGGTCGCCGGGGGCCGCCGGATGTGGCAATCTGTCGAATATGTCTAGACCAATTTTCGAAGTCATCGCGCTGACCCCCCAGGACGCCCAGGCCGCCGAGTCGGGCGGCGCCGACCGGCTCGAACTGGTCACCGACATGGCCGCCGACGGCCTCACCCCGTCCGTCGAGGACTTCGGCCGGATCCGGGCCGCCGTCGGCATTCCGCTGCGGGTCATGCTGCGGATCCGGGACGGCTTCGCCCCCGGCGACGTGGACGAGCTGTGCGCCCGGGCCGCCGCACTGCGGGCCGAGGGGGCCGAGGAGTTCGTCCTCGGCTTCCTCGACGCCGAGGGCGCCGTCGACCTGGCCGCCACCACGGCCGTCGCCGAGGCGATCGCCGGCTGCCGCTGGACCTTCCACCGGGCGATCGACCACAGCGCTGACCGGGCCGCCCTGCGCGCCGCCGTCGGCGCGCTGCCCGGCCTGGACACCTTCCTCACCTCCGGTTCGGCCGCCGGGGTGGACGCCGGGCGCGAGGTGCTGTCGGCCGAACTGGCCCGGGCCGGCGGGCCCGGGTACCGGCAGCGGATCCTGATCGGCGGCGGCCTGCGGGCCGAACACCTGAAGGAGCTGCGGGCGGAGGGCTTCGACGCCTTCCACGTCGGCGGCGCGGTGCGGGCCGACGGCTGGAGCACTCCGGTGGACCCGGCCAAGGTCGCCGAGTGGCGGGCGCTGATCGACGCCTGAGCGCGTGCCGGAGGGACCGGTCCGTGGACCGGCCCCTCCGGGTGGCTCACCCCAACTGCTCCGGCAGCGGCTCGCCGTGCAGCACCGTCAGCCCGGAGACGGCCCGGGTCAGCGCCACGTACAGCCGCCGCAGGCCGGTCCGCTCGTCCGGCTCGCCGGCGATCACCGCCGCCGGCTCGTCCAGCACCACGTAGTCGTACTCCAGGCCCTTGGCCAGCGAGGCCGGGACGAGGGTGAGCCGGGCCTCGGCGCGGGTCTCGTCGCCGGGGGAGAGGTACGGCAGCCCGGCCGCGGTCAGCGCCTCGGCGAGCCGCGGGACGCGGGCGTCGGCGGCGATCAGGCCGGTCGACCCCTCGTGCCCCAGCGCCTCCCGGCAGGCCTCCAGGACGGCCTCCGTGGTCTCCCCGTCCGCGACCTGGCGGATCGTCAGCGAACCGGGCGCCTCGCGGACCGAGGAGGCCGGGGCCAGGCCGGGGGCGATCGCCGGGAGCAGCCGGGAGGCGTACGCGATGACCTCCTCCGGCACCCGGAAGCCCTTGGTCAGCTCCTCGATGTGCGCCTCCGGCTTGCCCAGGTGGCGCAGCGCCTCCGGCCAGCTCGCCGTCGCCCACGGGGTGGTGCCCTGGGCGAGGTCGCCCAGGACGGTCGCCGAACCGGTGGTGCAGCGGCGGCCGACCGCGCGGTACTGCATCGGGGAGAGGTCCTGGGCCTCGTCCAGCACCACGTGCCCGAGCGAGGGGGTGCGCTGCACCAGGTCGGCCGCCTCGTCCACCAGGACGGCGTCGGCCGGCGTCCAGCGGGCGGTCTTCACCGAGCGGCCGGGCTTGGGCCACAGCACCGCCGACTGCTCCTCGGAGGTGAGGACCCCTTCGGCGCACTCGGCGAGGAATTCCGGATCGGAGAGCAGCCGCAGGACCAGCTTCGCCGGGTCGACGGCCGGCCAGCACTCCTTGACCACCGCCTTGACCGCGGTGTTGCGGGCCACCGCGTCCTGCACCCGGTCGTCCGGGGCCTCGCCGCCCTGCTCCATCTTCAGCAGCACGGCGTGCGCGATGCGCTGCGGCAGGGCGTCCCGGGCGGCGCCGTAGCGGACCTCGCGGCCCTTCAACTCCTCGATGATCTCGACCAGTTCGTAGGCCGGAACGCGCCAGCGGCGGGAACCGCGGACCACCACGCAGGGCTCGGTGGGCAGCGTGATGCCCGACCGCACCGCCCGGCGCAGCACCTCGGCCATCCGGGCATCGCCCTTCAGCCGGGCCGCCTCCGGGCCGTCCTCGCCCCGCACCTCGACGTGCCCGACCAACTGCTGGACGGTGGCCTGGGCGACCTCCAGCTCGCCGAGGGCCGGGAGCACCTGCTCGATGTACGAGAGGAAGGCGTTGTTCGGCCCGATCACCAGCGTGCCGGTGCGGGCGAGGCGCTCGCGGTGCGCGTACAGCAGGAAGGCGACTCGGTGCAGGCCGACGGCGGTCTTCCCGGTGCCGGGCGCCCCCTGGACGCAGATGGTGCCCGTGAGGTCGGAGCGGACGATCTCGTCCTGTTCGGGCTGGATGGTGGCGACGATGTCGCGCATCGGGCCGACGCGGGGCTTCTCGATCTCGGCGGCCAGCAGGGCGGAGGACTGCTCCGTCTCGGCCGGGTCGGTGAGGTGCTCGTCCTCGTAGGCGGTGAGTTCGCCGCCGGTGTAGCCGAAGCGGCGGCGGCGCTCGACGTCCATCGGCTCGGTGCGGCTGGCCCGGTAGAACGGCTGGGAGACCGGCGCGCGCCAGTCGATCACCATGGGGTCGCCGTCGGCGTCGTGGACGTGCCGGCGGCCGATGTAGAAGCTCTCGCCCCCGCTTCCTTCGCTCAGCTCCTCGCTGATCGCGTGCAGGTAGTCGAGGCGGCCGAAGAACAACGGGGTGTGCGAGAGGTCGGCCAGGGCGGCGATCCTGGCCTCGATCTGGTTCTGCAGGATGACGGTGGTGACCCAGGAGCCGGTCACGTCGCGGATGTCGAGCGACTCGACGTCCGCGCGCATCGCGCGCAGCGCGGCCCTGGACGCGGCCAGGTGGTCGCGTTCGCGCTGGAGGGGATCGGTGGTGGAGGTGGCGGGCACAGCGAACCTTCCCGGCTGCCCCGGTGGCGGGCGCAGCGGATCGTAGGAGCTCACGGTGGGTACGCCGACCGGTTGCCGAGCGGCCGGCACCTCCCCCGGCTGCCTGCGGGACTTCAGCAGGTACCACGGTTCGGGAGGGCAGACGGACGATCTTAGACCCGTCCGCCCCGGGGTTCCAGCCGTGCCGGTCTCGGGGTTCGCCCTACCCCGGTCCCGGGGTCCTCCGTACACCGGGAGGAGGAACCGCGCACCCGGGGATACGCCCTTCGGAGTGATGCCCGCGGCCGTCCGGGTGCCTACCGTTGAAGACATGAGCACCCCGAACCGAACCCCCCGATCCGGCCCGTCCGGCGCCACCGCCGCCTCCGGGCGCCACCGCAACCCGCTGACCACCGCCGTCCGCAACGTCGGCATCGCCCTGGACACCGCCGCGCGCGTGATCTTCCTCGGGCGCGACGGTGTCCGGTACTGACGGTGTCCGGTACTGACTCCTACAGCACGTCGTCGGCGTCGATGATCCGGTACGCGTAGCCCTGCTCGGCCAGGAAGCGCTGCCGGTGGGCGGCGAAGTCCTGGTCCACGGTGTCCCGGGCGACCACCGAGTAGAAGTGCGCCGCGTGGCCGTCCGCCTTCGGGCGCAGCACCCGGCCGAGGCGCTGGGCCTCCTCCTGGCGGGAGCCGAAGGTCCCGGAGACCTGGATGGCCACCGTGGCCTCGGGCAGGTCGATCGAGAAGTTCGCGACCTTGGAGACCACCAGGACGCTGATCTCCTTGTTCCGGAAGGCGTCGAAGAGCTTCTCGCGCTGGGCGTTGCTGGTCTCGCCCTTGATCACCGGGGCGTCCAGGGCCTCACCGAGCTCGTCCAGCTGGTCGATGTACTGGCCGATGATCAGCGTCTGGTCCTTCTCGTGCTTCTTCACCAGCGCCTCCACCACCCGCCGCTTGGTCGCCGTGGTGGCGCAGAAGCGGTAGCGCTCCTCCGGCTCGGCGGTCGCGTAGGTGAGCCGCTCGGAGTCGGTCAGGGTGACCCGCACCTCGCAGCAGTCGGCCGGCGCGATGTAGCCCTGGGCCTCGATCTCCTTCCACGGCGCGTCGAAGCGCTTGGGGCCGATCAGGCTGAACACGTCGCCCTCGCGGCCGTCCTCGCGCACCAGCGTCGCGGTCAGGCCGAGCCGGCGGCGGGCCTGGAGGTCGGCGGTGAACTTGAAGACCGGCGCGGGCAGCAGGTGCACCTCGTCGTAGACCACCAGGCCCCAGTTGCGGGCGTCGAACAGCTCCAGGTGGGCGTAGACGCCCTTCCGCTTGGTGGTCATCACCTGGTAGGTGGCGATGGTGACCGGGCGGATCTCCTTCTTGGTGCCGCTGTACTCGCCGATCTCGTCCTCGGTGAGCGAGGTGCGCTTGACCAGCTCGTGCTTCCACTGGCGGGCCGAGACGGTGTTGGTGACCAGGATCAGCGTGGTCGACTTGGCGTGCGCCATCGCGGCGGCGCCGACCAGGGTCTTGCCGGCGCCGCAGGGCAGCACGACCACGCCCGAGCCGCCGTGCCAGAAGCCCTCGACGGCCTGGGCCTGGTAGGGGCGCAGCTTCCAGCCGTCCTCGGCCAGGTCGATCGGGTGTGCCTCGCCGTCCACGTACCCGGCGAAGTCCTCGGCGGGCCAGCCGAGCTTGAGCAGCACCTGCTTGATCTGCCCGCGCTCGGAGGGGTGCACCACCACGGTGTCCGGATCGACCCGGGCGCCGACCAGCGGCACGATCTTCTTGGAGCGCAGCACCTCCTCCAGCACCGGCCGGTCGGTGGTGGTGAGCACCAGCCCGTGGGTCGGGTGCTTGACCAGCTGGAGGCGCCCGTAGCGGCCCATGGTGTCGGCCACGTCCACCAGCAGCGCGTGCGGCACCGGGTAGCGCGAGTACGTCACCAGGGCGTCCACCACCTGCTCGGCGTCGTGCCCGGCCGCCCGCGCGTTCCACAGCCCGAGCGGTGTGACCCGGTAGGTGTGGACGTGCTCGGGGGCCCGCTCCAGCTCGGCGAACGGCGCGATGACGCGGCGGCAGTCGGCGGCCTTGGGGTGGTCGATCTCCAGGAGAAGAGTTTTGTCGCTCTGGACGATGAGCGGTCCGTCGTTCACGCGGGGAAGCCCTCCACTGGCTGACAGGGTGGATTGACGCAGACCCTCCAGTGTCGCGCATCGCGGGTGGTGCTCGGGAGCCGTCCGGAGTGACCGGGGCGGGGGCGTGCTCGTTGAGCTGGCCATGAAGAAGTCGAAGCGTGTTCTCACCGCCCTCGCCCTGATGGGCTCGGCCTTCGCGGCCACCGCCTCCTCGGCCGGTTCGGCCCACGCCCTCGCGGGTATCGGCGAGGGGCCCGGCGGGCTGCTCGCGGCGCCGGGGTTCCTGATCGCGGAGACCGCGACCGGGGGCTCGATGCCGATCGGGCAGTCGCAGCTCGGCAGCGTGGCGGACAAGGTCGTCCAGGACAAGATGAAGGAGGCGCAGCAGGGGCACTGAGGCCCTCAGGGCCTCACTCGTCGAGCTCCGCGACGCCGGTGATGCGGTGCAGGGCGAAGGTGCGGAGCTCGTCGGCATGGTGGTCGAAGGCGGTGACGAATCCGCCTTCGACCTTGACCGGGTCGATGATGCGCTGGCTGGCGATGCCCTCGGCGTTGAGGTAGCCGATCCACATGCGCTCGCCGAGCAGGACGGCCGTCTGGAGGGCGGCCAGGGTCTCGGCGGCGGCGGTGCGGGGGAGGTGGCGCGGGTCCGGGGTGGGTTCGCGGCGGCTCGCGGTGGCGGCCCGGTCGCCGGCCCGGATGGCCTTGATGGCGGCGGCGAGCAGGGTGTCGTCGGGCGCGGGCGGGCCGTCGGGGACGGGGACGGGCGCGGCGCGGGGCGGGGTGCGGTGGCTGTCCGGCCGGGTGATCAGCACGTCGCCCTCGGCGGACTCGGCGGCCGGGGCGTAGCCCATGGTGCGCAGCGTGGCGAGCAGGACGTCCGGGGCCGCCTGGGAGGCGAGGACGGTGGGGGCGAGCAGCCGCAGCCGCAGGTCGGCGGAGCGGCGGTCGGCGAGCACCTCGCCCAGCAGTGACGGGTCGTCGCAGCGCAGGTAGGAGGAGGCGGCGCCGACCCGCAGGACGCCGTGCCGGCGGGCGACGTCGTCGATCAGGTAGCCGAGCGGCTGCGGGACGGGCGTGCGGCTGTGCTGTTCGAGGAAGGCGCGCAGGTCGGCGGCGGTGCGGCCGGCGTCGAGGGCGCGGCGCACCGAGGCGGGGGTGAAGCGGTAGACCGTGGCGCCGCCCTTGGACTCGATGTCGGCGCACAGGGCGAGTGCCTGGGCGAGCGGGGTGAGCAGCGGGCCGGGGGCGATCGCGGTGAGGTCCGGCTGGAGGATCACGTGGTCCAGCGGTCGCGGGAGCAGCGGGGCGAGCACCTCGGCCGGGTCGGACTCGGCGGTGAGCAGGGCCCTGGCGGGGGCGGCCAGGGCGCCGCGGCCGGTGATGCCGAGGAGTTCGGCCTCGTCGAGGGTCCAGGCGGTGAGGTCGTCGCGCAGTTCGCGGCCGTCCGGGCCGGTGGGGCCGCCGCGCAGCGGCCGCTGCCAGCGCAGGGTGGGGAGCAGTTCCTCGGCGGTGGCCGGGGTGCCGGGCGGGAGTTCGGCGAGCAGCGCGAGGGCGGCGCGGCGGACGGACGGGGCGAGGGTGCGGTCGAGTTCGGGGCCGAGGGCGGCGCGCGGCTTGCCCCGTCCGTCCGGGGTGCCGGCGAGGGCGGGGACGCGGGTGGCGGCCAGCCAGGCGGCGGCGAGGACGGACCAGCGTTCGGCGGTGTCCAGGTGCAGCCAGGTGTCGTACCCCGGGGTGGGGGCCCAGCGCTCGTCCACCTCGCCGTCGGGGGCCAGCAGCCCGGCGGTGTGGGCGAGTTCGAGCCAGAAGGCGGTCTGCTGCTCGGTGGCCTCCAGGGCCTGGGCGGTGCGCTTGAGGTCGCGCACGCCGAGGCCGCCGGCGCGCAGGGTCAGCGGCGGGGTGAGGCCCCAGGCGTCCAGTAGTTCCTCGACGGTCTTGACCGCGGTGTGTGCCTGGCCGGCCGCGGCGCGGTCCACGACCTCGGGGTCGCGCGGGGCGGCGGCGGGCGCCGGCTCGGGCTGGACCGGCTCGACGGTGCGGTGGGTGCGGCCGCCGCGCAGGTGCAGGGCGAGTTCGCGGGGCAGGACGACGCTGCCGGGGCTGCTGGGCAGCAGCAGGCCGCGGGCGAGCAGCCACTCGACCGGGCTCTGGGCGTCCTCGGCGGTGACCGGGCGGGTGGCGTCCGGGACGGTGCCGGTGGGCGGGCCCCAGACCAGCCGTTCCAGCAGCCGCAGCGCGGCCTCGGGCGCGGTGGCGAGCAGCGCGGCGCAGCGGGCGCGGTCGGTGAGCAGCCCGGTGAGCGCGGCGACGGCGCTGACCGGGTCCGGGGTGGCGGGCTGTCCGGCCGAGGCGAGCAGCTGCTGGAGCCGGGCCGGGGACATGCCGGCGGTGGCGTCGGAGAGGGTGGGGCCGAGGCCGGTGCGGCCGGGGTTGTTGGCGGTCGGGGCGAGTGCCTCGCGCACGGCGAGGACCAGCCGCAGGCCGTTGTCGGGGCCCCAGAGCAGCGCCCGGTCGCGCAGGGTGGCGAGGGCGCGGGGCAGGGCGGTGGCGACGGCGGACCGGTCGGCCGGGGTGAGCGGGGTGGCGCCGGGGTGCGGCTTGACCTTCGCCGGGCCGGTCAGCAGGGTGCGGACGGTGGCCTGCGAGGTGCCGTCCGGGGCGGCGGCGAGCGCCTCGGCGACCTGGAGGGTGAACCGGTCGAGCCGCTCCAGGGCGCGCAGCGCGGAGGCGCGGGAGGACAGCCGGGCGGACAGCTGGGTGAGGTCGCCGGGGACGGGGTTCAGCAGGTCGGGGCGGGCGCGGAGCAGGGCGGCGATCGCGTCGTCGGGACGGGCGCGCAGCTCCTCGGCGAGGGTGCGCGGGCCGGTGGCGGACCTGCCCCGGCGTTGAGGGCCCTGCTGTGTGGTCATTCGACCTAGGTTAGTCGGGCGCAGGGACGGCGAGGTGTCCTCCGGCCGATGCCTCACCGCCGTACCGACGCGCCCGTCGGCGGACTCGCGTGGGCGGGGGCGGGGTGGGTAGCGTCACGCCGAGGGCGGCTCGGTGGGCGGCCGGGTACGGGCGAGGCGGGGGTGGTCGGTGATGACGGACGGCGAGTGGTGGCGCAAGAGCGGGCCGTGGAGCGAGCGCTCGGTCGACGGCTCGGGGGAGCGCGCGGCCGGCGGCGCCCCGGAGGTCCCTTCGGCTCCTGAAGCCCCGCCCGTCGTTCCGCCCAGTGTTCCGCCCGCTGTTCCGCCCGTCGTGGAGTCGGTCTTCGACCCGGACAGCGTGTACGACCCGCCGGCGCTGAGCACCGCCGGCATCCCGGCGGTGTCGCTGGACCTGCCGGACCTGGCCGTCGTCGAGGACCGGGCGGACGCGATCCCGCCGCCGACGGTGCAGAGCACCGGCCCGTGGACCATGACGCTCTTCGACTTCTCGGACGGGCCGCGGCCCGCGCCGAAGCCGATCCCCGAGCAGCGCACCGCCGAGGAGGCCGCGCCGGCGCCGGAGCCGGTACCGGTGGAACCGGTGAAGAAACCGCGCCGGGGCTGGTTCAAGCGGCCGCCTGCGGCTCCCGCCGCGCCGCCGCAGGCCCCCGCCGGGAAGGCGGGCGGCAAGGGCAAGGGCAAGGACAGCGGCAAGGGCAAGGGCGGGGAGAAGGGCGGTGCGCCGGCCCGCAAGCCGTCCCCGCTGATCCTGCTCTCCTGCGGCCTGCTGGTCGGTGGCGCGGTCACCGGCTTCTTCCCGGCCATGCTGGCGGGCTGGGGCCTCGGCTACCTGTCGCGCCGGATCTCCGACCTGATGCGCAAGTTCGTGATCCTGGGCATCCCGCTGGTCACGATGAGCGCGACCACCCTCTACTCCATGCGGCAGGCGAAGCAGGCAGGCGGCCAGGGCGGCGGGCTCCAGTCGGGTTCCCCGCTGGGGCAGATCAGCTGGTCGGCGGCCCCGAACGTGCTGCGGCTGGCCGCCGTGCTGTCGGCGGTGGCCCTGCTGCTGCTCACCATGCGCCGCCGGGCGTCGCAGCAGGGCTGAAACGGCACCGGGCCGGCCCCTCCACGAGGGCCGGCCCGGTGCCGTTCGGGTCGGGGCCGGTGGCCCGGGGCTACTTGTGGACGAAGTAGCCGGAGCTGTCCACGACGGCGTGGGTGCCGCCGTTGTGGTTGTAGAGGCTGATGGTGCCGTCGCCGCCGACCGGGACGGTGGCGTGGGTGGCGACGGTCTGGCCGGCCGCGAAGTTCACGGTGGAGACGTCCGGCCGGTCGGTGCCGCCCGGGTAGACGGCGAGGAAGCCGTCGGCGGTGGGCTCGGTGGCGGTGACGTTGAGGACGGCGCCGCTCGCACCGGCCGGCAGCCCGCGGACGGTGGCCCGGCTGTACGGCGCGAGCTTGCCGGGGCTGACCCGGCTGTCGAGCAGCCGGGTCGGGTCGGTGGCGACGAACAGGTGCTGGCCGTTGGGGCCGTAGTAGCCGAAGACGTCGGCGACGATGTGGAGGGCGCCCGCGTTGTTGCAGAACGCGATGGTGCCGTCGTCCGCGATCCTGGTGATGACCTGGTTGGAGGTGGTCTGCCCGGCCTTGAAGTTGAGGTTCGAGGTGTTCACCGCGGCGGTGTCGTTCACCATCAGGTTGCCGTCCATGTCGGGCTCGGTGACGGTGACGTTGAGGACGACATCGGTGGCGTCGTTCGGGACTCCGTTGACGCCGCGGACCTTGAGCTTGGTCACCGGGCGCGTCGAGGCGGCGGTGCAGACGGAGCTGATCTTGCCGGCCGGGACGCCGATGCCGCTGCGGGAGTCCATGACGCGCTTCGGCTGGAGCGGCGCGTACAGGTCCGTGGCGCGCGGGGTGTACTCGCCCTGGATGTCGATGACGAGGTCCACCGGAGCGCCGTAGGAGTTCCAGACGGCGAGCCTGAAGTCGTTGCCGATCGGGACGGTGACCAGGTTGGGGACGGCCGTTCCCGGGACGTAGTTGAGGCTGGAACTGTCAGGCCGGGGGCGGTCGTTCGGGCCGAGGGTCAGGAAGCCCGGCCCTTCGGCGTTGACCGCGGTGACGTTGAGGACGACCGCGGTGGCGTCCCAGCTGATCGGCCAGGAGTTGCTGTTGGTGAGGTTGAGGGTGAGCTTCTGCCCGGGGGCCAGCTTGGTGCCCGACTCCCGGGTGTCCAGCGCGCGCTGGGCGCCGTAGCCGTCGAAGCCGACGGGCCTGGTGGTCACGGACACCCGCTGGGACGTGGTGGCCTTCTCGCCTCCGCGGTTGGTGAAGGTGAGGGTCACCGTGTAGTCGCCCGGGCGGGGGAAGGTGTGCCGGACGGACTTCGGCAGGCCGAAGAGGTTCGTGTCGGTGCCGTCGCCGTAGTCGAGTCGGCCGTTGGCGAAGGGCCAGGAGGTGGTGGAGGCGGAGGTGTCGAAGTCGTAGGCCAGCGCGCCGCAGTCGAACGTCGCTTCGTCGCACCGCTTCGCCGTGAACGCGGCCTTGGCGGCGCCGGGTTCGGTGACCGTGAGCGGCTTCTGCGCGACGGCGGGGTAGCCGACCCCCTCCGGGGTGGTCACCGTCACCGCGGTCCGGAACGTCCCGGCCCGGGTGTAGGTGTGGTCGGCCGTCGGCAGGCCGGTGACCGTCGGGGTGGAGCCGTCGCCGAAGTCGAAGCTGTAGGTGAGGGCGGCCGGCCAGTTCTGGGTGAGGGTGACCTGGGCGGTCACCGGCCTCGGGTACGGGCCCTGCTCGCCGGTGATCTCGACCAACTGCTTGGCGACGCCCTGGCGTTCGAACGCGCCGCGGTCGCGGATGCCGCTGCCCGTACCGGTGTCGGCGACGCCCGGGTCGTCGGCCGGGGCGTTGCCGAAGTAGTCGGTCGGGAGGCCGCCGCGCGGGTCGCCGTCGCCCGAGTCGACGGCGGGGGAGCCCTGGCCGGGCCCGTCGGCGCCCTGGATGCGCGGGTCGCCCAGCAGGTCGTGGGTGCCCTGGCGGGTGGCGGTGGTCAGCCCGGCCGGGTCGGCGTAGCCGTGGCCGTTCCAGCTGTACGGCAGGTGGCCGGTGGCCGGGTTGGTGAGGTTGTAGTCCAGGTTGCTGCCCGGTACGGCCGCCGGGTCGACCTGGATGGCGGGGCGGAGCGTCGGATCGGTGCACGAAGTGCCGCCGGTGACGACGTTGTTGCGGATGGCCGAGCCGCTGGAGGTGCCGGTCAGGCGGATGCCGGTGCCGCAGGCGCCGAGGACGGAGTTGGAGGTCACCTGCGCGGTCGTGGAGTCGCTCAGGAGGATTCCGTCGGGGCCGGAGTCGGCGATGTGGTTGGTGGACACCACGGTGTCGTAGACGCCGCCGTCGACCTGGACGGAGGCGACGCCCGCCCCCCTGATGTAGTTGCGGCTCACGGTCACCTGGGTGCCCTTGCCGGTGACGCGGATTCCCGGCTGGCTCCCGGTGGACAGGACCATCCGCAGGTGGTCGACGGTGACCCGGGCGGAGTCCGTGACGACGACCTTCGGACCGGTGCCGCCGGTGTTGACGGCGAAGCCGTGGATGACGACGTCCGAGGCGCCCTTGACGGTGAACGCCGGGTCGGCCGCGACACCCGTCACGGTGCTCCCGAAGCCCTGGGTGCGGGCGTCGCGGGTGGTGCCGGTGGTGAAGGTGATCGGCTTCTCGGGAGTACCGGACCGGTTGATCAGCACCGCCTCCTGGTAGGTGCCGGTCTGGCTGACCACCACCGTCTGGCCCGGCAGCACGATCTTCGCGGCCGCGGAGATCGTGCAGAGCGGCTGGGCCGCGGTGGCGGGCCCGGTGTCCGAGCAGGCGACGGTGTTGTCGACGTGGAGCCGGTCACCGGGCTCGCCCGCCGCGGCCGCGAAGGGCGCGGGCAGGACGACGGCGGCGAGCACGGCCGAAGTGCCCGCCAGTGCGGCGAGCCTTCCGACGTTCATGAGTGGATGCCTCTCGATGGGACCGGACCGCGACGGAGTGTCATGCGGATCCGGGGGTTGCGCGGAGGCATCTTTTCCGACCACTATCGAACTGTCACTCGATATCGGGGTGAAAACGCCCGGGATGGCTGGACTTGTCGGCAAAGTCGCCGTCAATTGGCGGTCAATTTCTGGTAATCGGATGGGCAGCCCGGCCCGGCCCGGCCCGGCCCGGCCGGCCGTCAGTCAGTCAGTCGTCGGCGAGGTGGACGAGGCGGCGGAAGGTCGCCGGGTCGTCGAGGTGGTCGACGATCCAGCGGGCGACGGTGGCGCGGGTGGCGGTGCCGGCCCGGGGGAGCGGCCGGTCGTACGAGACCTGGGGGCCGGCGGAGGGCGGGCCGTCCTTGAGCATCGGCACCCGGACGACCGTCCAGGCGGTGTCGGACCCGGTGAGCACCGCCTCCATCCGGGCCAGGTCGTGGTGGATCTCCCGGTACAGCCGGTCGACGACCAGCCTGGTCACCAGCCGCTGGGCGTAGGGGAGCCGGCTGGTGTCCAGGCCGGCCGAGCTCATCATCAGCAGGTGCCGGGCGCCGCCGGTCCGGGCGGCGGCGGTCAGTTCGCGGGCGCCGTCGGAGAAGACGGTGGTGGCCCGGCGGCCGGTGGTGCCGAGGGCGGCGACCACGGCGTCCTGGCCGCTCAGCGGGTCGTGCAGGGAGCCGGGTTCCGTGACGTCGGCCCGCGCGGTGAGCGGGGTGCCGTACGGGAAGGCCGGCAGCCGGGCGGGGTCGCGGACGACGGCGGTGACGGTGTGTCCGGCGGCCAGGGCGAGGGCGGTCACCAGGTGGCCGGTGCGGCCGGCGGCGCCCACGACTGCGATCCTCATCGGTTCCTCCTCGGGGATGCCCGGCCGCCCGGGGGCGCGGGCAGCGCTCGGGCGGTGCACGGGCGGCGCTTGTCATTCATTCATACGGACTGTATGAATGAAATCAAGTGAACCACAGCACACCGCGAGAGCGAGCGCGAAGGAGTGATGGGACATGGGAGTCCAGCAGGCCCGGTACCCCGACCTGGACGGCCGGGTGGCCGTGATCACCGGCGGCAGCCGCGGCATCGGCGCGGAGACCGCCCGTGCCTTCGCCCGGCAGGGCGCGGCCGTCGCCGTCCTCGGCCGCGACGAGGCGGCGCTGACGGCGGTGGCCGGGGAACTGCGGGAGCGGGGCGCCCGGGCGCTCGGCCTGGTCGCCGACTGCACGGACGCGGCGGCGCTCGGCTCCGCCGCCGCCCGGATCGAACGGGACCTCGGCCCGGTCGACGTCCTGGCGGCCTTCGCCGGCGGTGACGGCTACCCGGTGCCGACCGCCCGCGAGACCGAGGAGCACTGGCGGGCCGTCCTGGACGGCAACCTCACCGCCACCTTCCTCACCGTCCGGGCCTTCCTGCCCGGACTGCTGGCCCGCGGCAGCGGTTCGATCGTCACCATGGCCTCCACGGCCGGCCGGCTGGCCGGCGGCGCCTCCGCCGCGTACGCCACGGCCAAGGCGGGCGTGCTGATGTTCACCCGGCACCTCGCCCTGGAGGTCGCGGGTGAGGGCGTCCGGGTCAACGCGATCGCGCCGGGTGCCGTCCGCACCGAGCGGACCGACGCGCGGATGCCGCCGGAGGTGCGGGCCGCGGTCGCCGCCGCGCACCCGCTGGGGCGGCTCGGCGAGCCGGTGGACATCGCCTCGGCCACGCTCTTCCTGGCCTCCGACGCGTCCTCCTGGATCACCGGGCAGACCCTGGACGTCAGCGGCGGGCGGGTCATCCTCTGAGCGGGTGGGCCCCGCCGCGCGCCGAGCCCCGCCGCCGCGCGCCCTGCTCCGTCCCGCCGCGCGCCCCGTTCCGCCGTGACCCGGTCCGGGTGGGCCGATCGGCGATACTGCCAGTTCACACGGAACGAGTGGGTGGAGGCGAGCGGGATGAGCCCCCGGTCCTACCGGATGGGACAGCGGCAGGCGGAGGTCGACGAGACCCGTGCCCGGATCGTCGCGGCCGCCCGCGCGCACCTGGCCGAGACCGGCGGGGCCTCGCTGGACGCGGTCGCCCGTCGCGCGGACGTCGCGCGGGCGACCGTCTACTACCAGTTCGGCTCCAAGGCGGGCCTGCTGGAGGCGGTCTGCGACGCCCTCGCCGCGCAGGGCGGCATGGCCCGGCTCGCCGAGGCCTTCACCCTCGCCGACCCGTGGGCCGCGGTGGACCGCTTCGTCGAGGTGATGGGCGGCTTCTGGGCGGTCGACCGGGTCTGCACCCGCCGGCTGCGGGCCCTCGCCGCGCTCGACGAGGAGGTGGGCCGGGTGATCGCCGACCGCGATGCCCGCCGCCGGGAGGGGGCGGCGGTCCTGACCGGCCGTCTCCCGGCCGCCCCGCCGGACGCGGCGGGCCTGCTCTTCGTCCTCACCGCCTTCGAGACCTACGACGCGCTGGCGACGGAGGTGGGGGCGAAGGGTGACGAGGGCGACCTGACGGCCGCGACTCCGGCGGTCACCCGGCTGGTCCGGGCCGCCCTCGGCGGACCGGCGTAGCCGACGCGGCGGCCCTCCGGCCGGTCCGTTCGTCCGGCCGGACAGGAGCTGACGCCCCCTTGGCCAGCCAGTTGTCACCACTCGCGATAGGGGGGTTAACACCCCTGTGGGAGTGGAGTTTTCCCCGTTCTGCGGGGCGGCCCGTGGCAGCAGACTCGGAGGCATGCCCGCGCATCCCGTGATGACGTCCGAACTGCCCCGAGCCGCCGGCCCCCGGTCGGGGAGCGGCGGCAGCGACTTCGCCCAGTTGACCCGTCGGATCACCGCCGAGGGCCTGCTCGACCGGCGCCCCGGCTACTACGCCGTCCGCGCGGGCCTGGTGCTCGCCGCCTTCTTCGGCGGCTGGTACGCCCTGTTCGCACTGGGGGACACCTGGTGGCAGCTCGGCCTGGCCGCCGCGATGTCCCTGGTGTTCGCCCAACTCGGACTCCTCACCCACGATCTGGCGCACCGCCAGGTCTTCGACCGGAAGTCGCCGAGCGAGTTCGGCGGCCGGATCACCGCCAACCTGCTGATGGGCATGAGCTACGGCTGGTGGATGAACAAGCACACCCGCCACCACGCCAACCCGAACCACGAGGAGCGGGACCCGGACGTCGCCCCCGAACTCCTGGTGTGGTCCAAGCGGCAGGCCCGGAAGGCGAGCGGAGTCGCCCGGTTCATCGGCCGCCGGCAGGCGTTCCTGTTCGTCCCGCTGCTCCTGCTGGAGGGCCTCAACCTCAGCTTCAACAGCTTCAAGGCGCTGCGCAGCCCGGTGATGAAGCGTCCGGTGCTGGAGGGCGTCCTGCTGGTGGTCCACTTCGCGGCCTACTTCGGCCTGGTCTTCACCGCTCTCCCCGCGGGCAAGGCGGTCGCCTTCCTCGCCGTGCACCAGGCGCTGCTCGGCGTCTACCTGGGCTGCGTCTTCGCCCCGAACCACAAGGGCATGCTGATGGTGACGCCCGAGATGGAGCTCGACTTCCTGCGCCGCCAGGTGCTCACCTCGCGCAACGTCCGCGGCGGGCTGGTCGTCGACTCCGCGATGGGCGGCCTCAACTACCAGGTGGAGCACCACCTCTTCCCCAGCATGCCGACCCCGGCGCTCGCCCGGGCCGCCCGGATCACCCGGGAGTTCTGCGCGGAGAAGGGCGTCCCGTACTGCGAGACGGGCCTGTTCGCCTCCTACCGGGAGGTCTTCACCCACCTGCACCGGACGGGCGAGCCGATCCGCTCCGGCGGCTGAGGCCGACCGCCCCGCCTCAGCCCCTCGTCCCGCCCCGCCTCAGCCCCGCTTCTCGAACCCGGCCAGCAGTCCGCGCGGATCGAAGGTCACCCGGATACGGGTGATCTTCCCGTTCTCCACGTGCATCCAGTTCGCCGTCGGGGCCGGCGGGGCGACGTCGGTGCACAGGTCGAACCAGGTGATCACCTCGTCGCCCTCGGCCAGCCGGGCCTTCACGTCGATCTTCTCCAGGACCTGTCCGAGCCCCTTCAGCCCGGCCAGTGCCTCCGCCACGCCGGAGGCCGTTCCCAGCGCCCCGACGAAGTCGACGTCCTCGGCCAGCAGGTCCCGGAGGGTGTCGAACTCGCCCGCCTCCCAGGCGGAGAAGTAGGCCTCGGCAAGCTCACGCGCGGTGTTCGTCGTCGTCATGCCCCCATCCTCCGGCCCGCCCGAACCATCCGTCTAACAGATGAATCCGATGGTCACTATCTCTGTCGATGATTGATTGTGCGGTGAGTGATCGGCCCGCCGTGGTCATCACTCTGAGTGAATGTCAGGTGAAGTGGTTTCGGGTTGCCCGGTCCGGCAAGGCGCTCAACGCTGGAAGGTGAAGGAGGCGTGAATCGTGATCACTGAACAGCAGGCCCGTTCCATGCTGCGCCACCCCGTCCATGACGCACAGGGCAACAAGATCGGTACCGCGGACCACATGTTCCTCGACGACGTCACCGGCAAGCCCGAGTGGGTCAGCGTCAAGACCGGGTGGTTCGGCGCGAGTGAGTCCTTCGTGCCGATCCGCGACGCCCGGGTCGTCGGGGACCACCTGGAGGTGCCGTACCCGAAGGAGAAGGTCAAGGACGCGCCGCTGGTGAACGTGGACAGCAGCGGACACCTCTCCGAAACCGAGGAGCGTCGGCTGTACCAGCACTACGGCATCGCCTGGGACGAAGCCTGGAAGAACGCCAACCAGCCCGGTGAGGGCGGCTGGGCCCACGCGAGCGGCGCCGGTGCCGCCGCGGGCCTGACCGGCTCCGCCACCGCCACCGGCCGCACCGCCCAGAGCCCCACCGCCACCGCCCGCTCCGCCACCACCCGCTCCGCCACCGCTCAGGGCGCCGCCGCTCAGGGCGCCGCCGTCTCCGCCACCGGGCGGACCGGCCGGCGCCGGGAGCAGGACGGCGGCGTGATGACCCGGTCCGAGGAGCGGATGAGCGTCGGCGTCGAGCGGTACGAGACCGGCCACGCGAAGCTGCGCAAGTACGTCGTCACCGAGGAGGAACGGCAGACCGTGCCGGTGCGGCACGAGGAGGTCCACGTCGAGCGCGAACCCATCACCCAGGCCGACCGGGGCACCGCGATCTCCGGCGAGGCGATCTCGGAGGCCGAGTACGAGGTCACCCTGCACGCGGAGCGGCCCGTCGTGCGCACCGAGGCCGTCCCGGTCGAACGGGTGCGGCTGGTGACCGAGGAACGCGTCGAGCAGCAGACCGTCACCGGCCGGGTGCGCAAGGAGCGCATCGAGGCCGACCTCCCCGACGGGAAGGCGGGACAGCCGTACGGCAAGGACATCCGGGGCCCCGAGGGCCGTCGGTGACACCCACCGGGCCGTGACCGTCCGCGCGGTCGCGGCCCGCCCCTCGACGGGGCGGGGGCGATCGACCGGGTGGCCGGAGCGCCGGTCGCCTATCGTCAGCGGTCATGGAGATGCACCAGCTGCGCTACTTCGCCGCCGTGGTCGACGAGGGCACCTTCACCGCCGCGGCCGCCCGGCTGCACGTGAGCCAGTCCGGCGTCAGCACCCAGGTCGCCAAGCTGGAGCACGAGCTGGGCCAGCAGCTCCTCGACCGCTCCGGCCGCCAGGTCCGCCTCACCCCCGCGGGCGAGGCCGTCCTCCCGCTCGCCAAGAGCGCCCTGGCCACCCTGGACGCCATCCGGCACACCGCCGCCGAGTTCGCCGACGCCGTGCGCGGGAGGGTCCGGCTGGGCATGATCACGGGCTGCTCGATCCCGCCCTTCCTGGACACCGTGGCCGACCTCGGCCGCAGCCACCCGGGCATCGAGCTCAGCCTGCACGAGGGGCCCTCCGAGGACCTCCAGGCGCAGGTCCTCTCCGGCTCCCTCGACCTGGCCCTGGTCGGCTACGCGGGCGAGGCGTCCCCGGGGCTGGACGCCGCCGTCGTCGTCGACGAGCCGATCGCCGCCGTCGTCCCCGCCGGACACCCGCTCGACCGGGCCGGGCTGCGCCTCGCCGACCTCCGGGGGGAGAAGATCCTCTGCCTCTCCCCGGGGACCGGCATCCGCGCGGCCTACGCGGACTCCTGCCACCGGCTCGGCCTGGATCCGCGGGTGGACATCGAGGCCAGCTCCCCGGCGGCCCTGCTGCGCCTCGCCGAGCGCGGTGCCGGGGTCGCCGTCCTCAGCGCCTCCTCGGCCGAGGGCGCCGGTCTGCGGGCCGTCCCGCTCGCCGACGCCGTCACCCGCGCCCGCCTCGGCCTCGTCGCCCGCCGTGACCAGCGCTCCCCGGCCGTACGGCTGTTGCGGAACAGGCTCGGGACGGCGCTCCGCTTCGACTGACCGCCGTACGGCCCGCGCGTTCGAGCGTCAGCCCCTCCACCGCGGATCGCGCCCCGAGGAGGCCGGCGCCCGCTCCCAGGCCGAGGCGTCCTCCGGCAGCGCCACCGGCTCGGCGAAGCCCGCGTACTGCCGGTACAGTTCGGCGTTCTCCGCCGCGATCTCCCCGGCCGGCAGGGCGAGTTCCTCGTCGACCTCGATCCGCCCGCCGGTCGCCCGGGCCACGTCCCAGCCGTGCGGCAGCAGTTCCAGGACCAGCATCCGGGCGATCCCGGCGGCCGGCACCGGGGCACCGCCGAGATCGACGTCCCCCCGGACCGGCGCGCGGTGGCGCGCCGGAGGGGACTCAGGCCCCGAGGAAGCGCTGCAGTTCGTCCAGCAGGTAGTTGGCCCCGGTGTAGCCGATCCCCTGGAACCACAGCTGGTCGTCCACCGGGAACGCCCGGTGCCCCCTGACCGCCCCCAGGGCCTGCCAGGCGGGGCTCGCCAGCGCGGCGTTGGCGCCCGACAGGTCCGGGTCGCCGTACGTCGCGTACAGCAGCAGGTCGCCGTCCGCCTTGGCGAGCTGGTCGGGCGGGACCTCGAAGTCCGACTGGTCGACGTTCTGCGCGTCCGGCCGGCCCACCTGGGCGTCGGTGAGCACCGTTCCGGGGAAGCTCTGCCGGCCGAACACCCGGATGCCGCCGCCCTCCACGAACCGCACCAGGCTCACCTTGCGCCCCGACAGCTTCGCCGCCGCCAGCGCCTGCGCCACCTGGCCGGCGTGCTTCTGGTACGCGCCGGCGAAGGCCGCCGCGGCCGCCTCCCGGCTCAGCGCCTGGGCGTGCAGCTGGACGTTCGCCTTCCACGGCGCGCCGGTGGTCTGGGTGAGCACGGTCGGGGCGATCTCCCGCAGTTGCTCGTAGTGGTCGCCGTCGCGGGCCTGGTTGGAGAGGATCAGGTCCGGCCGCAGGGCCCGGACGGTCGGCAGGTCGGGCGAGCCGGCCGGGCCGACCAGCCGGATTCCCGCCGTCCGGGAGGCCGGCCAGTACTCGGGGTAGCGGTTCTCGCGGGCCGGCAGCGCGGCGCCGACCGGGGTGATGCCGAGGGTCAGCGCGGAGTCGAGCACATCGGTGTCCAGCACGACCACTCGCGTCGGCGCGCCCGGCACCACCACCGGGCCGGTGGCGGCGTTCACCGTCACCGGCGGCACCGGGGTGGCGGACGGGGAGACCCCGCGGCCGTCCGAGGCCACCGCGGACGGCCGCCGGTCGGTGCAGCCCGTGGCCGTCGCCAGCGCGGCGCCGCCGAGACCGGCGAGGAGGGTGCGGCGGGAGATCCGGGGCATCGGCGGTCCTCTGGCGGCGGGGCGGTGGTCCGGGCGCCGTCGATTATGTCCGAAATGGTGGGTGAAGTTCCGTTAAGGGAGGATGCCGTCGGGGCCGGGCGCGGTCAGACCTCCACCGCGGCCGCCCACGGGGCGCCGGGTACGACCAGCGGCGTGCCGGTGACCGGGTCGGGCACCACCACCGAGTCCAGCCCGAACACCTCCCGCACCAGCTCGGCCGTCACCACCTCCTCGGGCGCGCCCTGCGCCACCACCCGGCCGTCCCGCATCGCGACCAGGTGGTCGGCGTACCGGGCGGCCTGGTTGAGGTCGTGCAGCACCGCGACGACGGTCCGGTCGCGTTCGACGTTCAGCCGCCGGACGAGGTCCAGCACCTCGACCTGGTGCGCGATGTCCAGATAGGTCGTCGGCTCGTCCAGCAGCAGGATGTCGGTGCCCTGGGCGAGCGCCATCGCGATCCAGGCGCGCTGGCGCTGGCCGCCGGACAGCTCGTCCATGCTCCGGTCGGCCAGGTCGGCGGTGGACGTCCGCTCCAGCGCCTCCGCGACCGCCACCTCGTCCTCCGGCGACCACTGCTGCCACCAGCTCTGGTGCGGCTGGCGGCCGCGCGCGACCAGGTCCGCCACCGAGATCCCCTCCGGGGCGGTCGGCGACTGCGGCAGCAGGCCGAGCCGCTGGGCGATCCGCTTGGTCGGGACGCGCGCCAGCTCCTCGCCGTCCAGCAGCACCGAGCCCCGGACCGGCTTCAGCAGCCGGCCGAGGGCCCGCAGCAGGGTCGACTTGCCGCAGGCGTTCGGGCCGACGATCACCGTCACCCGCCCGTCCGGGATCGCCACGTCCAGGTCCTCGACGACCGTGCGCGCCTCGTAGGCCAGGGTGAGGCCCCGGGCCTCCAGACGCTGGGCGGGCGGCCGGTGGCCGGACGGCTGGGGGGCGGACATCAGGAACCTCCACGGCGGGATCGGATCAGCAGCCACATCAGGTACGGCGCGCCCACCATGCCGGTCACCACGCCGACCGGCAGCTCGGTCGGCGCCAGCAGCCGCCGGGCGATCAGGTCGGCGAGGACCACCACCAGCGCGCCGGTCAGCGCCGAGCAGAACAGCGGGACCTGCGCCGAGCGGGCCAGCCGCAGCGCGATCTGCGGGGCCATCAGCGCGACGAAGTCCACCGGTCCGGCGGCCCCGGCCGCGCACGAGGCCAGCACGATGCCGAGCAGGGCCATGCCGAGGCGGATCCGGTCCAGGCGCAGGCCGAGGCCGACGGCGGTGGCGTCGTCGAAGGAGATCGACCGCTGGGCGCGGGCCGCCCAGAGCGCCACCGGCAGGGCGGCGATCAGCACCCAGGCGAGCCGGCCGGCCTGGTCGAAGCCGGCGCCGTTCAGGCTGCCGGTCATCCAGACCTTGGCGGCCTGGGCCTGGAAGCCGTCGCCCTTGGTGAGGAAGACGGACGTCAGGGCGGACAGCGCGACGCTGATCCCGATGCCGATCAGCACGAAGCGCTGCGCGTGCAGGCCGCGCCGCCAGGCCAGGGCGTACACCAGCAGCCCGGCCAGCAGGCCGCCGGCCACCGCCGCGTACGGGGCCTGTCCGGTCGAGCCGACCACGCCGTACGCCGTCAGGCCGACCACGGTCGTGGTCGCGCCCCAGGTCACGCCCACCACGTCGGGGCTGGCCAGCGGATTGCGGGCGACGGTCTGGATCAGCGCGCCGGCCAGCCCGAGCGCGGTGCCGACCAGCAGCCCGACCACCACCCGGGGCAGCCGGAACTCGCCGACCACCAGTTCGTGCGGGCTCGGCCGCCCGAGCACCACCTTGACCACCTCGCCCGGGGAGACGGTGGACTCGCCGAGGCAGAGCGAGGCCACCACGGCCGCCGCCAGCGCCACCAGCAGCCCGACGGCGACCGCCGCCGAGCGCCGGTGCAGCAGGAACGACGCCCGCCCGGCCCGGACGACGGAGTAGCCGCGCAGGGAGACGGAACGGGTGCCCGGGGCGGAAGCGGCGCTCATGTCGCCACCACCTTCCGGCGGCGGACCAGTGCCACCAGCACCGGGACGCCGACCAGGGCCGTCATCACGCCCGCCGGGACCTCGGACGGGGGGAACAGGACCCGGCCGAGGGTGTCGGCGAGCAGCAGCAGCGCCGGGCCGAGGACGGCGGAGAAGGCGAGGACCCAGCGGTGGTCGGCGCCCGCCACCGCGCGGGCCGCGTGCGGGACGGCGAGGCCGATGAAGGCGATCGGGCCGGCCGCCGCGACCGCCGAGCCGGTCAGCACGGTCGCGCCGAGCGCGCCGACCACCCGGACCAGGCCGGTCCTGGCGCCCAGCCCCTTGGCGGTGTCCTCGCCGAGCGCCAGCGCGTCCAGTCCGCGCGCCACCGCGACCACCAGCACGGTGCCGACCGCCAGGAACGGCAGCAGCTGCCAGGCCACGTCCGAGGTCCGTCCGGAGAGCGATCCGACGTGCCAGAAGCGGAACTGGTCCATGGTGGCCGCGTCCGTGGTCAGCACCAGGGTGTTGAGCGAGGCGATGAACGCGGACGTCGCCGAGCCGGCCAGTGCGAGCTTGATCGGCGTCGCCCCGCCCCGGCCGCGCCCGGCCAGTCCGTACACCAGGACGGTGGCGATCACCGCGCCCGCGAAGCCGAACCAGACGTACCCGGTGAGGGTGGAGACGCCGAAGCCGGAGATGGCGACCACCACGCCGGCCGCCGCGCCCTGGGAGACGCCGAGGATGCCGGGGTCGGCGATCGGGTTGCGGGTCAGGCCCTGCATGACGGCTCCGGCCAGGCCGAGCGCCGCGCCGACGGACAGGCCGACGACCGTGCGAGGCACCCGCAGCTCGCGGACGACCACGGCGTTGGCGGTGTCGCCGCCGTGCAGCAGGGCGTCCAGCGTGTCGCCGAACGGGATGGTCCGGCTGCCGACGGCCAGGCTCAGCAGCACCGCGGCGGCCAGGACGGTGAGCGCGGCGGCGAGTCGCAGTATTCGGCGCCGCGTCGCGCGGTACGGCGCGTGGGCCGCGCCGGGCGGCGCGCTGGTGTCGGTCATGAGCCCTCTCCGCAGACAACTGAGGCAAACCTAAGTTCCCCTGCGAAGCCCGGGCAAATCGCCTCGTGGTTCCGTCGCGCCGTTGGGTAGCCTGGCGGCATGCCAGCGACCCGTACCGCTCCGCTCACCGTCGGCTTCGACCTCGACATGACGCTGCTGGACACCCGGCCGGGTATCCGCGCCACCTACCTGGCGCTCTCGGCCGAGACCGGCACGTACATCGACGCGGACCTGGTGGTCACCCGGCTCGGCCCGCCGCTGGTGGACGAGATCCGCAACTGGTTCCCCGAGGACCGGGTGCGGTGGGCGACCGACCGCTACCGCGTGCTCTACCGCGACCACGCCTTCGCCCCGACCGTCCCGCTGCCCGGCGCGCACGCCGCCGTCGAGGCGGTCCGCGCCCACGGCGGCCGGGTCGCGGTGATCACCGGCAAGTACGAGCCGAACGCCCGCCTCCACCTGGAGCACGCCGCGCTGGCCGCGGACACCGTCATCGGCGACCTGTGGGCGGAGACCAAGGGCGATGCGCTGCGCGAGCACGGCGCGAGCGTCTACGTCGGCGACCACCTCGGCGACATCCGGGGCGCCCGGCACGCGGACGCGATCGCGGTGTGCGTGCCCACCGGCCCGTACAGCGCGCGGGAACTGCGCGAGGCCGGCGCGGACGTGGTGCTGACGGACCTCACCGACTTCCCCGACTGGCTCGCCCGGCACCTGGCCGAGCGCTAGGCCGTGTCTCACAATTCCCGCCGGGCGCGCGACGCCGGGCATCCCGCCTGAACGCACCGGCGAAACGTCCAAGTACGACCCAGTACGAGGA
>NZ_JBHUAF010000076.1:0-28238 GCF_042789895.1 Kitasatospora sp. NPDC056783 | reverse complement strand
CTCCTCTTCAGTCGCTCCGGCTACTCCGGCTACTCCGGCAGAGACTCCACCCGGGCCGCGGCCTCCCGGGCGCGGGCCCCGGCCCTGGTCCGGGAGGCGGTGGTCTGCCGGTTGGGGAAGCGGTGCAGGTACTCGGCCTCCAGCTCCCCGGTGCGGAGCGTGTGGCGTTTCAGCGCCTCCTCCGAGCCGTACAGGAAGGTCTCGTGGCGCGTGCGGTGCAGCTGCTCCAGCTCGTGGAGGAGCGTGTCGTTGCCCAGGGCGTGCGCGGAGATGCCCGCGGGCCGGATGTGCGGGTCTTCGGCGTGCCGCATCTCGATGCCTCCTCGGCGGAAGTCCCCTCCTCCAGGGTGCCTGCCGACCGGCGGGGGTGCACCCGTTGGCCGGTGGCGCGCTGGGCGCGGTCCTCGGGTTGCGTGCCACCATGTGGGTGATGACCGGTCTGCTCGTCCTGGCCGGCGCACTGCCGCTGCTCTCGCCGCTGCGCACCCTCCGGGAACCGCCCACCGCCCCGAAACTCCGCAGCTCATAGGATGAATCCGTCCACGACCTTCGGGTCCACCCCTACCGCTCGGACAGATCGCACATGCCGCTTCCCAAGGCCGAACTCCACCTGCACATCGAAGGCACCCTGGAGCCCGAACTCGCCTTCGAACTCGCCGCCCGCAACGGCATCCAACTGCCGTACGCCGACACCGAGGCGCTGCGCGAGGCGTACTCCTTCAGCGACCTCCAGTCCTTCCTGGACCTCTACTACGCGCTGATGGCCGTGCTGCGCACCGAGGACGACTTCGCCGACCTCGCCGACGCCTACCTGGCCCGGGCCGCCGAGCAGGGCGTGCGGCACGCGGAGATCTTCTTCGACCCGCAGGCGCACACCGCGCGCGGAGTGCCGCTGGGCGTGGTGGTCGACGGGCTGACCCGGGCGCTGGAGCGCAGCGAGGAGCGGTACGGCATCAGCACCCGGCTGATCATGTGCTTCCTGCGGGACGAGTCCGCCGAGTCCGCACTGGAGACCTTCGAGGCCGCCCGCCCGTACTTCGACCGGATCGCGGGCATCGGCCTGGACTCCGCCGAGGTCGGCCACCCGCCGGTGAAGTTCCGCGAGGTGTACCGCCGGGCCGCCGAGGCCGGGCTGCACCGGGTCGCCCACGCCGGCGAGGAGGGCCCGGCCTCGTACATCACCGAGGCGCTGGACGTCCTCGGCGTCGAGCGGATCGACCACGGGCTGCGCTGCCTGGAGGACGGCGAGCTGGTCGCCCGCCTGGTGCGCGAGCAGATCCCGCTGACCCTCTGCCCGCTCTCCAACGTCCGACTGCGCTGCATCGACACGATCGCCGACCACCCGCTGGACGAGATGCTGGAGGCCGGCCTGCTGGTCACCGTCAACTCCGACGACCCGGCGTACTTCGGCGGCTACGTGGAGGACAACTTCCGCGCCGTCCGCGAGGCCCTCGCCCTCGACCAGGAGACGCTGCGCCTGCTGGCGGCCAACTCCTTCCGCGCCTCGTTCATCGACGAGCGGCGCCGCGCCGAACTCCTCGCCGAGGTCGAGGCCTACGTCTTCTGACCGGCCCGCCCACGCCCGGTACCGCGGCCCGTCACCCGTCCAGCGGCGACGGGCCGCCGCGCTCGTAGTGGAGCAGGGTGACGCCGTTGGTGAAGCGGTGGGTGTCCATCAGGGTGAGTGGGGAGGGCCGGTCGGCCGGGCGGAAGAAGAGGGTGCCACGGCCGAGGACGACGGGGTGGACGTAGAGGCGGAACTCGTCGACCAGGTCCTGGGCGAGGAAGGACGCGGCCAGGTTCGCGCCGCTGAGGGAGAGGTCGCCGCCGGGGCCGGCGGTGAGGGCGGCGACCGACTCGGGGGTGACCTCGCGGACGACGGTGGTGTTCCAGTCGGCGCGGTCGAGGGTGCGGGAGAAGACCGTCTTCGGCATGGCGCGCCAGATGCCCGCGAACTCGGCCGTCACGCCGTCGGCGGCCGGGTCCTGGTCGGCGGTGGGCCAGTAGGAGGCCATCAGCTCGTGCGTCACCCGACCGGACACGAAACCACCCATACGGGCGAGCACGTGGTTGAAGTGGCCGTGCACCTCGTCGTCGACGAGGTTCCAGCCGAGGTCGTGGTCCGGGCCCTCGAAGCAGCCGTCGACCGAGAGGGACACGAAGAGGACGATCCTGCGGCGCACGGCACCCCACCGGGAGGACGGTCCGCCGCCCTCCCCGACGGAACGGCGGGGCGGCGGACAGGGGGATCAGATCAGGGTGCTCCAGTAGTACCAGAACCGGTTGAGGACCAGCAGCGCGATCACCGCGTACCAGAGCGCCGGGACGACCCAGTGGTAGCGGGCCGCCTCCCGGACGGCCACCCGCAGGCGCGGGCCCACCGGGATCACGCCGGAGCGCAGGTTGTGCAGCGTGGTGTACCAGAACAGCGGGATCACCGCGGCCCACACCACCATGCAGTACGGGCAGAGCGCGCCGATCCGGTACAGCGCCTGGTACATCAGCCAGGTCACGAAGCCGACGCCGAACACCGTTCCGGCCTGGAGGCCGAGCCAGAACCAGCGCCGGTACGCCGCGCCGGAGAGCAGTCCGGCGCCGACCGCGACGACCACCCCGAAGGCGACCAGCCCGATCAGTGAGTTGGGGAAGCCGAAGGCCTCGGCCTGCTCGCTGCGCATGATCGAGCCGCAGCTGATGATCGGGTTGATGTTGCAGCTGGGGACGTACGACGGGTCCTTCAGCAGCTTGATCTTGTCCAGGGTGAGGACGGCCGAGGCGAACAGGCCGACCGCGCCGCCGATCAGCAGCAGCCAGGCGAACGGGCGGCTCGCGCCGTAGGAGGGCCGGACGGCGGGGGCGCCGGCCGTCATCCGGTCACCTGCTTGACCATCGCGGTGAACTGCTCGGGGGAGACGGCCTTGCCGTTGGTGAGGACGTCCAGCTTCTTGCCGTCCAGCTTCACGGTCGGGGTGCCGGTGACGTCGCTCTTGTTGAACTCCGTGTTGACCTTGGCCGCCCACGGCGCGTAGGTGCCGTCCTGCACGGCCTTGACGAAGGCGTCGGTTTTCAGGCCCGGCACCTGGCCGGCCAGGTCCAGGATGTGGTTGACGTCGCCGAAGGAGTCGCTGCGCTCGTCCGGCTGGTTGGCGTACAGCACGTCGTGGAACTGCTTGAACTTGTCCACGCCCTCGTTCAGCGCGGCGCCGGCGGCGGCCAGCGCGGTGCGCGAGCCCTTGCCGCCGAGGTTGTTGTCCAGGAACGTCGCCAGGTGGTACTCGATCTTGTACGTGCCGTCGTCGGCGAGCTGCTGCAAGGCCTTGCCGGTGGTGGTCTCCAGCTGCTCGCAGAACGGGCAGCGGAAGTCCTCGTAGACCTCCAGCGTGTGCGGGGCGTCCGCCTTGCCGTAGGTGATCACGGTGCCGTCGGTGCCGCTCGCGTTGGCCGGGACGACCAGCGGGCCGTTCGCGGCGGTCGAACCGGACCCGGAGGAGCCGCCGACGGCGAAGGCCACGCCCGCCGCCAGGGCGAGCACGGCGGCGGAGGCGCCGCCGACCACCACCCGGCGGCGGATCCGGTCGGAGCGCTCGGCCTGGGCGCGGGCGGTGCGCATGCGCTCGGTAGCGGAGGTCTTCTGGTCGGTCTTGCGGGTGTTGCTCATGGGTTTCGTCGTCCTGTGCTCTCGGGCGTACGGGAAGGCGCGCGGCGCGTCGGGGCCGCGCGAGGGGAGAGACAGCCGGCTGAGCGAGCGGGAGCGCCGAAGGCTCGGCGCTACGGCTCAGGCGGCCAGGGCGAACACCGGCGGACCGCGCCGGACGGCCGGACGGACGACGACGTCCTCGGCGGGGACCAGCGCGCGGCTGGCCCGGGGGAACGGCACCCGCGCCACCGGGCGGGCCGGCAGCGGCGCGACCAGCAGCCGCAGCCGGCGGGCGGCGGCCGGCAGGTGGTGGTGCAGGAACTCGCCCAGCATCCGGACGGCACCGGCCAGGCAGCACAGCGCGGCGTCCGCGCGGCGCAGCCAGTAGGCGCCGGCCAGCGCGATCACCGTGTGCAGCAGCAGGAGCAGCAGCACGCCGGTCCGCGCGGAGACGCCGTGGCCGAGCAGGAAGCCGCCGAGCGAACCGCCACCGCACAGCAGCGGCTGGAGGCCGTGCCCGGCGCCGGGCGGCAGGGAGGGGCAGGAGCTCTGCGCGAGGTCGAACAGCGCGCCGGCGGCCAGCTCCAGCGGCAGGAACACCGCCGCGATCGCCGGGTAGCCGCGCTCGCGGCCGGCCAGCGCGTAGGCCACCCCGAAGACGGCGACCGAGGCCGACAGCATCGGGCCGACCGGCAGCGCACGGCCGGTGACCAGCACCTGCCCGAGCCCGGCGAGCAGCACGACCAGCGCGGCGAAGACCGCCGCGCGGAGCGTCCTGGTGACCGGGCCGATGTCCATGGCTTCCGAGTCTGCCACAGGTTGAAAGTGGAACGGCCGGCCCGGCGGCGCGTTGTGAACAGCCTCACGACCCGTGCTGAGCTGGGCTTATGCGGTGCTTACGGGCGGGTGTCGGGGGCTGAGGAGTGGTCGGCCGGGCTCCCCGGGTGGGCCTCGGGGGCCGTGGCGCGGGTGTCGGGGGCCGTGGCGCGGGTGTCGGTGGCGCGGGTGCCGGTGGCGTTCACCCGGGCTTCGACCAGCTCCCGGAAGTGGTCCAGGTCCTCGCGCACCGCCCGCTCGATCGCCCCCGCCTGGGCGAAGCCGTGCGGCCCGCCGAACTCCCGGTGTACCGCCTCCGGGTCGTACTCCACCCGGATCTGGAGCCGGGTGTGCCGGGCGTCGAGCGGCCGCAGCGCGAAGGCACCGCGCAGCCGGAGGGCGTCGAGCGTCCGCCAGGCCATCACCCGGCCCCGGCCGCGGTCGGTGATCTCGGTGTCCACGGAGCGCTCCGCGCCGCCGATCGTCACCCCGAGGTGGGCGAGGTTCCGGCCGTGCGGATGGGCGCTGCGGACGCCGTCGACGAACCGCGGGTACTCGTGCACGCGGTGCAGCTGCTCCCAGGCGGCGAGGACGGGGACGGCGATGTCGATCTGTTCCTCAAGGGTGCTCATGGCGGCGCGGCACCTCCCTCGTTTCCAGCCTGCGCCTCGGGGTGGGGGCGGGCAAAGGGGACGGGTGGGCGGCGGGCGAGGGGGACGGTGAGCGCGCGCGGTGGGCGGCGTGCTGCGGGAGACTGGCCGCATGCCGGAGCTGCCCGAGGTCGAGGCGCTGAGCGCGTTCCTGTCCGAGCGGCTGACCGGGCGCGTGATCGCCCGCGTGCAGCCGGTGGCGATCAGCGCGCTGAAGACGTACGACCCGCCGGTGACGGCACTGGAGGGACGGACGGTCGGTCCGGTGACCAGACGCGGCAAGTTCCTGGACATCGAGGCCGAGGGGCTGCACCTGGTGGTCCACCTGGCCCGGGCCGGCTGGCTGCGCTGGAAGGACGGCCTGCCCGACCGGCCGCCGCGGCCGAGCCCGCGGAACCCGCTGGCGCTGCGGGTGCGGCTGGAGGGCGGGGCGGCGGACGGCTTCGACCTCACCGAGGCCGGATCGAAGAAGGGGCTCGCCGTCTACGTGGTGCGGGACCCGGACGAGGTGCCGGGGGTGGCCCGGCTCGGCCCGGACCCGCTGGACCCGGCCTTCGCCCTGGCGGACCTCGCCGCCCTGCTGCGCGACGAGCGGCGCCGGATCAAGGGCGTGCTGCGGGACCAGAGCGTGCTGGCCGGGGTCGGCAACGCCTACTCGGACGAGGTGCTGCACGCGGCCCGGATGTCGCCGTACAAGGTGGCCGCGAGCCTGACCGAGGACGAGGTGGCCCGGCTGTACGAGGCGCTCGGCGGCACGCTGCGCGAGGCGGTGGAGCGCTCGCACGGGCTGGCGGCGGGGGAGCTGAAGGCGGAGAAGAGGCTCGGGCTGCGGGTGCACGGCCGGACGGGCGAGCCCTGCCCGGTGTGCGGGGACACCGTCCGGGAGGTGTCCTTCGCGGACTCCTCGCTCCAGTACTGCCCGACCTGCCAGACCGGGGGCAAGCCACTGGCGGACCGACGGCTGTCGCGGTTGCTGAAGTGAGGCGTGGGGGTGGGACGGCCGGAGACCGGCCCACCCCCCGCCCGACGGCGTCAGCGCTTGATCGCGACGCCGCCCCAGTAGTACGCGGCCTTCGGGTCGGCCGGCGGCTCGCCGTCCGGGCGCCAGGCCAGCACCGGGGCGACGCCCGGCTCGATCAGGTCCCAGCCGTCGAAGAAGCGGACCACGTCGTCGTAGCCGCGCGGCACCAGGGTCATCCCGCCGGCCCGGGCGGCGGCGGCGACCTGGCCGACGGCTTCCGGGTCGAAGTCCGGGGTGGGGGTGGTCAGCGCGATGCAGCTGCCGGCCGGCAGGGCGTCGCGCAGCGCGGCGACCCGGCCCCAGGGGTCGTCCTCGTCGGCGATCAGCATCAGCACGGCGATCATCAGCAGGCCGACCGGCTGGGTGAGGTCGAGGGTGGCGGTGAGCGCCGGGTCGGCGAACAGCTCCTCGGGCTCGCGCAGGTCGGCGTGGATGTAGGTGGTGCGGCTGGCCGGGCTGGAGACCATCAGCGCGCGGGCGTGGGCGAGCACGATCGGGTCGTTGTCGACGTAGACCACCCGGGTCCCGGGGCTGACGGCCTCGGCGATCTCGTGGGTGTTCGGCGAGGTCGGGATGCCGGTGCCGAGGTCGAGGAACTGGCGGATGCCGTGCTCCTGGGCCAGGTAGCGGACGGCCCGGCCCTGGAAGGCCCGGTTGGCCTTGGCCATCTCCTTGACGCTCGGCACGGCCTGCTCGATGGCCTGTCCCATGGCGCGGTCGGGCGGGAAGTTGGTCTTCCCTCCCAGCCAGTAGTCGTACACGCGCGCAGAGTGCGGGGCGGTGGTGTCGACACCGAAGCGTTCCCACTGGCTGAGCTCGGCGGCGTCGTCCTGCGGGCCCGGGCGGGGGGAGTCCTGACTTGTCGTCATGGCCACGTCCTCTGACTCTGATGGCAGATCATCACACTGGGGAAGGCACAGCGTAGCGGCCCGGACGGGAGGCGGGGCGTCCGGTCGGGGAAGATCAGTGGAAGAACCCGGGGCGTGGGGTGTGCGGGCGGTGTCCTTGGGCCGTCGGAGTGGTGATCGGGTCCGTCGGAGTTGCCCCCGGGGAGGGGCGATGACGCCTGGGGGAAGCATCCAGAATGCTGTCAGATCGTCAGATTACTTCGCGAAGATTGCTGCTGGTCGCGGCCGGAATGTCCCTTCTGGGAGTGGCCGCCGGATGCCGGAGTCCCTGGAGCGGCGGGGAGGGTGACGGATCGGGCGCGACCGACGCCGTCGCGCCGTCCGCTCCGGCCGGGCCCGAGGGGGCGCCGGGCGCCCCCGACGCCGCCTCGGCCGCGCCCCCGGCGAGTGCTCCGACGGGCACGCCGTTCACGGTGCCCTCGCCGGTGCCGCCGTCCGCGGCCCCCTCTGCCGCGTCGGGCACGGTGCCGGTGCGCCGGGTGCTCACCGAGGCGGAGGCCAAGCCGGTGTACGACCTGGACCCGGCGCGGCGGGTCGTGGCGCTCACCATCGACGACGGCCCGGACCCCCGGCACACGCCGACCGTGCTGGCGATGTTCGAGCAGTACGGGATCAGGGCGACGTTCTTCCTGATCGGCGAGAACGCGGTCGAGCACCCCGCCCTGGTGCGGGAGATCGCGGACCGCGGCCACCACATCGCCAACCACACCTGGACCCACCCGGAGCTGCGGCACCTGTCCGAAGCCAAGGTGCGGGACGAACTGGAGCGCACCTCCGACCTGTTGCAGCGGACCACCGGCCGGCAGCCCACCTGGTTCCGGGCGCCGGGCGGGGACTGGTCCACGGCCTCGCTCAGGATCGCCGCCGACCTCGGGATGCGGAACATGGCGTGGTCGGTGGATCCGCGGGACTGGGCCAGGCCGGGGACCTCGGCGATCATCGACCGCGTCCTCAAGAACGTCCGGCCCGGGTCGATCGTGCTCAACCACGACGGCGGCGGGGACCGGTCACAGACGGTGGCGGCGCTGAAGGCCTACCTGCCGGTGCTGATCGACTCGGGGTACTCCTTCACGGCGCCTCCGAACTGAGTGGGATTTCCGGCAACTTTCGAATGAAGGCGGGTAGCGGCTTCAACCTCTAAACCACTCGAATAGGTGGATTAGAAGAACCGTTTCTGCGAATTTTGGGCCTCTAGGGTGATCTCGCATCAACCAACCGGGTACCGCTGAGTACCACCTGAAAGGCCCTCGCCCATGCGTCTCCGCAACGCCGTGCTCGCCGCCGCCAGCGCCATCGCCCTCGTCCTCGCCGTTCCGTTCTCGGCCCACGCCGCAGAGGGCGAGTTCCGCTCCAAGTACGGCTTCGGCTCCACGAGCGGGCTCTTCAACCCGCCGAGCGGCCGGTGCATCGACATTCCGGAGGCCACGGCGGAGCAGCCGGCCTTCGCGCCGGAGAACATCACCCGGTCCACGGCCACGGTCTACAAGGACTTCGACTGCAACGGCGAGTCCTACGTCCTGGACCCCGGAAAGAAGGCGAGCGACCGGCTGAAGCTGCGCTCGGTCGTCTTCTCCTGAACGCCGGGGAGCTCGGGGTGGACCGGGCCGGACGGTCGGCGTAGGTTCGAACTGTCCGGCCCGGTCGCCGGTGCCCCGCCGTGCCCGCACGCCCCGCCGTGGTCGTGCGGCCCGCAGCGCCCGTGGTCGGGCGCCGCAGCCCTGGGCAGAGCGAAGGAGGGCCTGGGATGACCGGCAACGGCTACGCGCACCCCGAGGCGTTGGTCCGCACCGAGTGGCTGGCCCACCACCTGGACGACGGGACGATCCGGGTCGTCGAGGTGGACGAGGACACCGAGGCCTACGACCGGGGCCACATCCCCGGCGCGGTCGGCTGGAACTGGACCACCGATCTGCACAGCCAGGTCGGCCGGGACTACATCGACCGTGACGGCGTCCGGCACCTGCTCCGGGCGGCCGGGGTCGAGGACGACACCACCGTGGTGCTCTACGGCGGCAACAACAACTGGTTCGCCGCCTACGCCTACTGGCTGTTGCGGCTGCGCGGCTTCGGGCCGGTGCGGCTGCTGGACGGCGGGCGCAAGAAGTGGGAGCTGGAGGGGCGGGAGCTCACCCGCGAGGTGATGGACTACCAGCACACCGACTACCGGCTGAGCGGGCCCGAACGGCCGGAGCTGCGGGCGATGCGGGACGAGGTCCTGGCCAAGGCCGAGGTGTTCGCCAAGCCCGGGGCGGACGCGGTGCTGGTGGACGTCCGCTCGCCGGCCGAGTTCCGGGGCGAGCTGATCGCGCCCCCGCACCTGCCGCAGGAGCAGGCGCAGGTGCCCGGGCACATCCCCGGCGCGATCAACGTCCCCTGGTCGCGGGCGGCCAACGAGGACGGGTCGTTCCGGTCGGCCGAGGAGCTGAGGGAGCTGTACGGGGGGAAGGGCGTGGAGCCGGAGCGTGAGGTGATCGCGTACTGCCGGATCGGCGAGCGGTCCGCGCACACCTGGTTCGCGCTCACCGAGCTGCTCGGGTACCCCCACGTGAAGAACTACGACGGCTCGTGGACGGAGTACGGCTCGCTGGTGCGGGCACCGGTGGTGCTCGGGGCGTGAGTGGCGCCCGGGGACGCGGCTGCGGCGGGACGAGTGCGACGGTGTGATGTCGGCGCGTTTCTTTTCATGAACATCTCACAATCGGGGAGTGGAGCGAGGGCTTCCGGGACAAGGATCGATTCAACCCAATCGTTCCGGTGATCCCTGGAGGACCACGTGCGAAAGAGGCTGATCGTCTCTGCTGCCAGCGCCCTGAGCCTGTTCCTGGCCGTCCCCGCCTCGGCCACCGGCTTCGAACCCGGCGCCGACGGCGTCGGCGACCCGTACATGCCGACCTTCGGCAACGGCGGGTACCAGGTCTCGCACTACGACATCCGGCTGAAGTACCAGCCCGCCACCGACGAGCTCGAAGGCACCACCACCATCCTGGCCACCGCCACCCAGGACCTCTCGCGGTTCAACCTCGACTTCACGCTGAAGGTCTCGGAGGTCCTGGTCAACGGTCGGCCGGCCACCTTCGCCACCAGCGGCGACCAGGAGCTGGAGATCACCCCCGCCCGGCCGCTCGCCAAGGGCAGCCAGGCCACCGTGGTGGTCCGGTACAAGGACGTGCCGTCCACCGTGACGAGGTACGGCTACAGCGCCTGGCACCGCACCCCGGACGGTGCGGTGGCGTCCGGCGAGCCCGTGTCGGCCGGTTGGTGGTTCCCGAGCAACGACCACCCGAGCAACAAGGCCACCTACGACGTCTCGGTGTCGGTGCCGAACGGCAACCAGGTGATCAGCAACGGCGTGCTGACCGGCACCAGCTCGCAGGCCGGCTGGACCCGGTACAGCTGGCGCGAGAACAAGCCGCAGGCGACCTACCTGGCGACCCTCGCGATCGGCAAGTTCGACATCACCCAGGACACCACGGCGAGCGGGATACCGGTCTACAACGCCTACAGCAAGGACCTCGGCGAGAACGCCGCCGCGGCGCGGGCGAGCGTCGAGCGCACCGGTGAGCTGGTGGACTGGCTGAGCGGCTACTTCGGCGAGTACCCCTTCAGCTCCGCCGGCGGCTACGTCCCCAACCTCCAGAGCAGCGGCGCGCTGGAGACCCAGACCCGGGTCATCTACGGCCCCGGGAACTTCGACCGGGGCTCCAACACCTCGGTGGTCGCCCACGAGCTGGCCCACCAGTGGTACGGGGACAGCGTCTCGGTCTCGCGCTGGAGCGACATCTGGCTGAACGAGGGCTTCGCCACGTACGCGCAGTTCCTCTGGTCCGAGCACGAGAACGAGGGCACCGTGCAGGAGCTGGTCGACTACATCTACGCCGCCCGCCCGGCCGGTGACCCGTTCTGGAGCATCAAGCCGGGCGACCCGGGCGAGGACTACGTGTTCTCCAGCCCGGTGTACTACCGGGGTGCGATGGCCATCCAGGCGCTGCGCCACGCCGTCGGGGACGAGAAGTTCTTCCGGATCCTGAAGGGCTGGCCCACCGAGCGGCGCTACGGCAACGCCACCGTCGCGGAGTTCCAGGCGTACGCCGAGAAGGTGTCCGGGCAGAAGCTCGGGGACCTGTTCACCACCTGGCTGTTCACCGCCGGCAAGCCGGCCGTCGGGCCGGTGGCGCAGGGCGCCTCGGCTCCGGCCGCGCTGGCTCCCGGCGCGGACCGGACACAGGGACAGCTGCCCGTGGAGCCGAAGTCCTGGAAGAAGATCCAGGAGGCCAACTCGGAGCACGGAACGCGTAACTGACGGCGCGGCCCGTCCGGCCGACGGCTCCCGCGTGTGCGGCGGGAACCGTCGGCCCGGGGCTACGCCGCTCCCGGGCCGTCCGCCGCCAGCAGTTCGGTGAGGCGGCGGACAGCGAAGGGTATGAGGTCGCGGACCGGGACCAGCCGGCACGGCGCGTCGCCGACCAGGACCTCGCGGACGCCCGCCCACTCCTCGAACTCCCGGCCCACGAGCGGGAAGTGGGTGTCGTTGTCGTCCGCCACGTCCGGCGCCTCGATCCAGACCCGCTCGCCCTGGATCGCCATCGGGAAGCGGCGGAGCTTGAGCCGGCGGTTGGGGGCGAAGGTCTCGGCGTAGTGCAGGAAGGTGTTGCGGTTGTGTCCGACACCGACCAGCAGCACGTACCCGCCGAGGTCGTGCAGCGCGCCGAACGGCGACTCCCGGCCGACGGCGAAGCCGAGCGAACGGCGGGCGGTGACCTCCCGGGCGTGCGCGCCGACCGCGGCGACCGAGACCTGGGGGTGGGAGCTGCGGTGGCTCTCCGGCAGGGCCCGCAACGCCTCCGCCACCGCGCCCATGGCGGAGGGGAGTCCGGGGTGGAACAGCGGGACGGCGGCCCGGCGCTCGGCGACCTCGGCGCCGGGCGGGCCGCTGTGCCCGGGGGCCGGGTCGCGGACCGTGTCGGAGGTGAAGGCGGGCACGGCGACGGTGCCGCCCGGGCCGACCGCCTCGCGCAGGCTGGCCACCACCGCCGCCGCGCCGCCCTCGACCCGGCCGAGACTGGAGAGCGAGGAGTGCACGATCAGCGCCATGCCGTCGCGGACGCCCACCCGGCGCCAGCCCTCCACGAGGTCGGCGGTGGTGAGAGGGGCGGTGCCCGGTGTCGTCATGGTGCCTCCTGGTGACGGCGGTGCGGTTGGTGCGGGATCGTTCGGGGCCGACCATAGCGCGTGGCACTGACAGTCGGTCAGGGCGGGGGTACCCTCCGTCAGCTCGGGGACCGGGCCGGGCGACCGACGGGTGTCCGGACGCCTTCCGGGGCGGTCAGGCCGGTGCCCGTTCCGTCTCGGCCTCGGTGAGGATCAGCTCCTCGACGCCGTAGAGGAACCGTTCCATCGCGGCGCGCGGGAGCACGGCCGGGTCGGCCGTCATGGCCAGGCTCAGCGCCTCGGGGGACTGGAGCGCGTCCAGGGCGTAGGTCAGGCCGGGGCGCGGTTCGAACTCCGCCGGCCAGGTGAGGGTGGTCCGGTCGCTGCCCGGGTCGGCCGCGGCCGGGAGCAGCTCCCGGGTGTCGTTGAACACGCAGGAACGGTCGGCGAGCCGGACGCCCTCGGCGGTCAGCCGGGCGACTTCCGCGGCCAGCGCCGACTTGTCGTAGTACGCGTGGCGGTAGGTGCCGATCGCGGCGGCGTGGGTGCGGCGCACGACGTCGCCGAACTCGGCGGTGGCGTCCGGGAGGTGGAACAGTCCGTCGCCCGCGACCACGCTCACCGCGTCGGCCAGCTCGGGCAGGAAGCGGTTGTTGACCACGACGTTCAGCACGGCCTCGGCCGAGCCGGAGAGCCGGGCGGTCATCGCGGCCGTCGCGGCGAGCAGGACCGAGCCGGTGCTGACCCGGTGGGTGGCCGCCACCCGTTCCAGGGCGCGGGGCAGGGCGGGGGAGCGGAGCACCGCGTTCGGGAAAGGGGCGGGCGGCTCGGAGCCGGACTGCCCGGCGACGGCCTGATCGGTGGCCGGCGGGAAGAGCCGGGACGGGCCCAGCCGGAGCTTGCGCACGACCTGCTTGCGGGCCCCGGCGTCGCGTCGCAGGCCCCGCTCGGAGGTCTGGAACTCGGCCTCCTGGAGCGGCTGTCGGGCGGTGGTGCGCAGGTCGGCCGGCCGCTCGGGGGAGCCGCCGAGGCAGAGCGCGGACAGGTCGGCGACCAGGCGGCTCATCCCGGAGCCGTCCACCGCGGTGTGCGAGAGCACCAGGCTGATGTGCCGGACCAGCCCGTCGGCCGCGGTCACGGCGCCGATCCGGACGGGCCACTGGCCGGCGGTGTCGAAGGCCTGGGCCGCCAGTTCCCCGTGCAGCCGGGTGCCGAGCTCGGCCGGGTCCTCGCCCGCCGGGGCGGACAGCAGGTGGACGCCCAGGGAGCCTTCGGAGTCGAGGACCTGGCGCAGGGAGCCGTCCTCGTCCGGGAGCAGCCGGGTGTGCAGCGAGTCGTGCAGGTGGAGCAGCCGCTCCAGGGCGGCGAGCAGGACGGGCAGCGGCAGTCCGGGGTCCAGCGGCGCCGCGGTGGTGATGTTGTAGCGCGGCGCGTCGGCCGGCGGCAGCTGTCGCACGGCGTCCCAGACGGCCCGTTGGCCCCAGGTGGCCGGTCCGGACCCGGACCGGCCGGACGAGAAGGCGATCTCCAGCAGTTGGCGAGTGGTCACCGTGTGGCTCTCCGTTGTGCGGTGGGCGTGGCGTCGTGCCGGTGCGTTGGGAGCGCGGGTGCGTTGGGAGCGCGGGTGCTGCTGGGGAGAGTGTGGCGCACCGCCCGCCGTGCGTCGAGGGTCGCGCGGTCGAGGGTGGCGCGGTGCTGCCGCGGGGGCGTCGGCGCCATCGGCGGTTCCGGAGGTCGGGCGCCGCCGGCGTTTCCGGGGGTTCCGAAAGTCTCTTGATATGAAGTATCTTGATGTCGAGATTGATTCGGAGGGCGACGCCGACCACGCGGCCGCCATGACGGACACGACGGGGGCCTGCCATGCGGGGGAACGGACTGATCGCGCAGCTGCGGTGCCCGCCGGGCGGGCGGGACGCGCGGACCATGCTGCTGGCGCAGTGCGTCGACCGGACCGGGACGGGGCTGTGGGCGGCCGCCTCGGTGCTGTACTTCACCTACGTGTGCGGGATGGGCGCGCGGGAGCTGGGGCTGCTGCTCGGGGTGGGCGCGGTGGCGGGGATAGCCGGCTCCCCGCTGGCCGGGCGGGCGGCCGAACGGGTGCCGGTGCGGTGGCTGCTGATCGGCTGCCACCTGCTGCGGCTGGGCGCGATGGGGCTGCTGCTGGTGGTCGACGACTTCGCGGCGCTGCTGCCCGTGGTGGCCCTGATCTGCCTGGCCGAGCGGGCGGCCAAGACGCTGGAGATGCTGTTCGCGACCCGGGTGGCGGGCGAGCGGCGGGCCACCTACCAGGCGCTGTTCCGCAGCGTCGCCAACGCCGGGTACGCGCTCGGCGCCGGCATCGCCGCGATCGGGCTCGCGGCCGGGACCACGGCCGCCTACCGGACGCTGATCCTGGCCAACGGGCTGTCCTACGTGCTGGCCGCCGTCCTGGTCCGGCGCACCCGGGAACCGTCCGGGCAGGGCCTGGTCGCCGCGCAGGGCGGGGAGGAGCCCGGACCGGGCGGCGGCGGGGAGCCGTCGGCCGTGCCGAGCCCCTGGCGTGACCGCGGCTACCTGCTGTTCGTGCTGCTGGACGTGCCGCTCAACCTGGACGACTCGATCCTCAACGTCGGCCTGCCGCTCTGGCTGGTCCACCACACCGGCGCGCCCCACGCCGTCGTCCCGGTCTTCCTGGTGCTCAACACGGTGCTCGTGGTGCTGCTGCAACTGCGGGTCTCGGCCTGGGCGGAGGGCCCGCGCGGGGCGGCCGCGGCGGTGCGCTGGTACGGGGTGACGGTGCTGGCGAGCTGCCTGCTGCTGGTGCTCGCCACCGGCGCCGGGCCGTGGGTGGCCTCGGCGGCGCTGCTGGCCGCGGCGATGCTGGTCACCCTGGCGGAGCTGCTGCGCTCGGTGAGTTCCTGGGAGCTGGCCGTCGTCCTGGCGCCGCCGGGCGCCCGGGCCTCGTACCTGGGGGTCGCCGGGATGTCCCAGTCGGTGCAGAAGTCGGCGGGTCCGCTGCTGCTGACCGGGGTGGTGATGGCGGCCGGGCCGGTCGGCTGGCTGGGGCTCGGCGCGGCGACCGTCGGCCTCGGCGCGCTCCAGCGCCGGGCCAGCCTGCGGCGGCTGGCGGAGCTGGGCCGGGTGGGAGCCGGGCAGCCGCGGCCGCGGGCGGTCGGGCAGCCGTCCGCGGCCGGCTCGACTGCCCGGCGTCGAGCGGCGTCAAAGGGAGACGCGGAAACGCCCTCGATCAGGTGAGTTGCGGGCTCTCCGGGGCGGAGGGAAGCCAGGGTGGCGTTTATGATCATCCGAATTCGCCCTGCCGCCAGTGCGGTTGCGATCGCCTGCGCCCTCGTGCTCACCCCGGTGAGCCCGGCCGTCGCCGCCCCCGTCGCCGGTGCCGCCCCGTTCCGCTGTCTCGACCCCAGCGGGAGGGGACTCTGGAGCGGCCCGCAGTGTGATGGGCTCCTCGTCCGTGAACTCGACACCGGGGCCGTCGCCATCGTCCTGGACGGACGCCGGATCGACTTCGCCGACGAGGCCGAACTGCGCGCCGACGGCTGCGCCGACCGGTCGGCCGTCACCCTCCCCGCCGGTGCCCTCGCGAGCATCCCGGCGGGCCCGGACCCGCTGTACGCCGCCGTGGACCGCCAGGTGGACGTACCCCGCACGACCCCCGCTCCGCACTGGCGCAAGGACTGCCGCCCGCTCTTCCGCTCGGACGGCCGAGACCCGTCCGTCATCTTCGACCAGGGATTCGGTCCGAAGGACGTCAACGGCCAGTACGACATCACCAGTTACGTCCTGCAGAACCAGCCCTCGCCGTTCGTCAGCACCACCTACGACCCCGCGCTGTACAAGAAGTGGAAGAAGGTGCCCTGGGACTACTTCATCGACGCTCCCGGCGGCATCGACGTCAACGCGACCATCGGCGACCAGCACAAGTACGCGGACCAGCTGGAGGTCGCCTTCCCCGGCGGCGTGGACCGGCACTTCATCCGCAGGGCCTGCCCGGTCGACCGGGACACCGCTTCGCTGGTCGAGTCCGGGTGCGTGGACAACCCCGGCTACCGGCCCTGGCTGCGCTGATCGCGGGCCCAGCCCCCCGGAGAGGCGAACGGCGCCCTCCGCACCGGTGTGGTGCGGAAGGCGCCGTTCGGGTGTCCGGCTCCGCTCGGGGCCGGGACCGCTCACGGGCGGGCCCGGGGCCCCGGGGGTGGGAGGCCGTCCGTCAGAAGCGCCAGACCTGGTCGGCCCAGCCGGCGTTGCAGTCATATTGCGTGGCCGGTGCGCCGTTGTTGTTGTTCGCGGCGAGGACGACGAGGCAGCGATTGCTGAACTTGTTGCGGATCAGGTAGCCGCCGCCCGTCACCGGGTCCAGGTTCCAGACCTGGTCGGCGTAGCCGGAGTTGCAGTCGTTCTGCGCGGCCGGTGCGCCGTTGCCGCTGTTGTTGGCGTAGACGACGAGGCAGCGGTTGCTGAACTTGTTGCGGATCTGGTAGCCGCCGCCCGCCACGTCGTTGAACTCCCAGATCTGGTCGGCGTAGTTGGGGTTGCAATCGCCCTGGACGGCCGGTGCGCCGTTGACGTTGTTCGACGAGTAGGCGAGGAGGCAGCGGTTGCTGTAGGAGTTCTTGATCGACTTGCCTCCCGGAGTGCCCAGGAAGACCGGTGGCGTCGCGAACCCGGTGACGCGGCCGGCGACGCTGCTGCCGTTCACGCCCGGCCAGAGCTGGAGGGCGCCGGTCGGCGAGAGGGTCCACAGGTCGGCGAGGCCCTTGCCGCTGATGTCGCCGGAGGAACCCACGGTGGGGTACTGGGCGGCGGTGAACCCGGTCCCGATGATCGTGCCCTTGGTGGGGTCGGCCAGGGCGGAGTAGTTGGTGGAACCGTCAGCGTTCCTGGTGATCGGGTAGGCGTGGATGCGGCCGTCGCCGCGGTCGCGGGCCCACAGGGTGGGCTGGCGGACGGGATCGGCGTCGGTGCCGGTGTTGCCGTTGGCGGGACCGGGGCCGATCAGGTCGAAGTTGCTCCAGTCCCCGGTGGAGACCTCCTTGTCGGTCCCGTTGAGCAGACGCGCGATGGTGGTGCCCGGCGGGAAGAGCCAGAGCTTGTTGCCGATCACCGCGAGCAGGGAGGTCCTGGTCAGGACGGTCTGACCGGTCGCGTCCTTGGTGTACTCGCCCTCCGGGGTGCCGATGGCGAGGATCTGGGTGGTCGTCGACCAGTCGCCGCCGCCGAAGTCGGCCGGGCAGCCGCCGGGCAGGGGAACGCCGTCCGCGTCCTGGCAGACGGGGGCGGCCCCGCTGGTCTTGCCGTTCTTGAGGAACGGCACCCGGGTGCTGAAGACACCGTGCCCGTTGTTCTGGTAGAGGTACATGAACGGGTCGCCCGGCGGGTGCGCGATCAGTTCGTCGGCGTTGGCGTTGCCGCGCAGGGAGCCGCGGTGGGTGATCTGGACGTTCTTCCAGCCCTGGCCGCCGGGGGCGACGGTGTCGGTGCCGGAGATGCCGACGGCCGTGCTCGGGTCGAGGGACGGCTGGACGAGCAGCAGCTTGCCGGTGGCGTCGGGCACCAGGATGTCCGGCTTGCCGTCACCGGTGAGATCGCCGAACATCGGCAGGCTGCCCGGCTTCCACGGCGCGTAGTAGGCGTAGGCGACGGGCTGGCTGTAGTTGCCCGCGTTGTCCTGCGCCTGGACGTAGAGGATGTTGGTGCCCCACCGGCCGGGGGTGAAGGTGAAGCTGCCCTGGGAGGCCGGCACGACCCCGGTGTCGACGTTGTTGGCGACGCCGGTCCTGCTGTCGTCGCACCGCCAGCCGGTGGCGGGCGTCGAGTTGGTGGTCCAGCGGAAGCAGGCGAGGCCGGAGTGGCCGCCGGCGGGGCCGCCCGCCGGGTCCGGGTCCGTGCCGGAGAGGGTGAAGGTCCCGGCGTCGGAACTGTACTTCGAGGGCGTCGGGTTGGGGGTGCCGACCGGCGGAAAGTCGGTCGAGGTGACGGAGACGGTGGGCGGGGTCTTGTCGACGCGGAAGTAGCACCACGGGGTCTCGGTCGAGCCGAGGCCCTGGCTCGGCGGGTCGGCGTCGTAGGCGTTCGCCGTCCAGCCGTACTGGTGGCCGTCCGAGAGGGAACCGACGTTCACGCTGACGCCGTTGGGGTTCCAGCTCCCGGCCCAGCCGCTGTCACCGGTGAAGCCGAACGAGGAGTCGTTGTCGTCCCACATCCGGAACACCGTATGGAGGTTCATGTTCGCCGGGGACCAGTTGCTGGCGGTGAGGGTGATGTTCTGGTTGGCCCCCACCCAGCCGGGGTTGGTCCACGGGTAGGCGCCGCCCGAGGTGCACTCGCTCTGCTTGCCGTCCGAGGCCGTGCCGGGCGTCGGGGACGTGCGGGGCCACCAGATGCTGGGTGCCAGGTCGTAGTTGGTGACGACGTACGGGTTGGTCGAGTAGTGCTGCCGGTAGAGCTTGTTCGACTCGTCGTCCGGGGCGATCCCGATGATCCAGCTCGTCCACGACCAGCCGGCCTTCTCGCGGACCGCGTTGGTCACGTCGTAGTTGACCGGCCCGTTCCCGATGACCGTGGTGACGGGGGAGGCGATCTTGGAGCAGCCGCCCATGGTGCCGCCCCCGTTGCAGGGCTGGTTGTTCCAGTTGGTGCCGCCGTTGATGGTGCCGTAGGCGCCACCGTCGGCGATGCCGCCGGCCAGGTACACCCCGAGCGGGACCTGGGTGCCGGGGCTGGCCGCGCTGGTGACCGTGGTGTACAGCGTGGAGCCGTAGATGGTCGGCAGCGACGGAGCGCCGTTCGGCTTGGTGCGGAGCTCGGCGGGGATGCCGATCTGGTAGTAGATGCGCTCGCGGCCGCGGCCGCTGCAGTCACTGTAGCCGCAGTAGCCGACCCCGAGGCTGCTCATGTTGCTGGTGTAGCTGGAGCCCGGGTTGTACTCCTGGACCTGGGCGTAGGCCTGGGTGCTCCCGGCGACGCTGATCGTCGGGTCGAGGTACCAGGGGCCGGTGCCCTTGCCGAACGTGGTGGCGTCGGGGGTGAGTTCGATGCCGGTGCTGTCGGCGGCGACGGCGATCTTCGACACGACGGCCGCCGTCCCGGGCGCCTCGGCGGTCGACCTGTCGGCGGGCGGAGCGCCGTTGTCGGCGGCGGCCGCGGAGAGTGATGCCGCGCCCCTGCTCTTGGCGGCGGCCGGGGCCTGGGGGGCCGAGGTGCTGGAGTCCCACTGGTACGGGGTGGCCGCGTTGATCCGCACCGCGCCGGTCTCGTCCTTGAGGGCGATGCGCCCCTCGGCGTCCGTCGTGGTGGTCAGGCCGCCGGTCGTGGAGATCGGGAAGCGCAGCTTCTTCAGCGCCGGGTCGGCGGCGGCCTCGGCGGTGCGCACGATGATGACGTCGCGCCAGCCGCCGTTGGGGAGCGCGGTGACCTGGAGGTCCACGTCGGGCCGGAGGACGCCGTGGTAGGTGGCGGTCGGGCCGGAGAGCGTGGGCTTCGGCAGGGCGAAGGGGAAGGTGACGGACAGCGTCTTGCCGTCCCGGGTGGTCAGGGTGGCCATCGGGCCGGTGCCGCCGCCGGAGAGGGTCAGCCCGGTCGAGGCGACGGCGGGGCTGAGGCTGCCGTCCGGGTTGCCGCGCAGCGTCGCGTCGAGGTCCGACCAGGTCTTGCCCTGCTTGGTCCGGACCGGCTGTGCGGAGGCCGTGGTGGTCAGGGTGCCGTTCGGATTGACGAGCGTCTGCGAGGTCTCGGTGGTCAGGGCGTCGACCACCGCGGGCTTCCCGGTGGCCTTCGCCGTGGATCGCGCCGCCACGATGGCCTGCTGGTCAGCCGTCAGCTCGGGAGCCGGACCGGCCGTGGACCGGTCGACGGGCACGGGCGCCGGACCGGCGCCGAAGGGGTCGGTGTCGGCCTGCGCGGCGGGGGCGGCCAGCATCGCGGCGCCGAGGATTCCGGCGGTCGCGGTGGCGACGAGGTTCCCGAATGTGAATCTCCGTTTGTGTGGTGACCCGCCGTGACTTGTCTGATTCATGTTGAACATGGGATGGGTTCGGCCCCTTCTCGTCGGTCGCACCCGGGATGGACGACGTTCGAGCCGGAACGATGCTTGGGATGAGGCGCCTGGTCAAATGGCATTCCGTCCTGTCCGTCGATGTCCCATTTGGTTCCGTGACCAATGGTCAAAATCAGGTAAAGAGTCGCAGGGCGGGTCCGGAGGGGGGCTGCGCGATGATCATCTTCGGTCCTAGAGTCCCCAAGGCCGGGCGCACGTCCGTGCGCTGACGGCCATTCATTGGCACCAGAGCACGGGGAGTGCACGGTGGGGATTTGGCATGCCCGAACACGGGTCGGGCGTTGGCTAGGGGGACGGAACAGTTGGCTGAGTCTGATCAGCCTGCTGGCGGTCCTGATGACACTGCTGGCCGCCCCGTCGGCCGAGGCGCTGGCCTCGCGCCGTCCGCAGGGCAAGATATGGGTGCCGCCGAACACCCCGCGCGGCAGCGGGATGAAGGCGGTCAAGGGCACTGACCTGGTGCCCGGCAAGCCCGCGGCGCCCGCTTACCCGGTGCCGTCGGAGTGGAAGCCGGACGCGGCGAAGGCCGCGGCCCCGGGCTCGGCGACGGTGGCGATCGGCTTCGACTCCGAGGCCGCGCGCGCCGCACGGCAGGCCACCGGCGGGGGCAGTCCGGTCTCGGACGGCTCGGCCCCGGTCAAGGCGGCCGGCCTGCCCGTCGCCGTGGCGCCGGCCAAGGGTGACGCCTCCGCCACGCACAAGGTGCGGGTGGAGGTCGCGGACGCGGCCAAGGGCTCGGCCGCCGGGCTGCGCGGACCGGTCGTCGCGCTCACCGACGCCGATCCGGCACCCGCCGGGTCCGGTCGTCCGGTCAAGGTCGACCTCGACCTCAAGGCCACCCAGGCGAGTTCCTGGGCGGACCGCGCCCGACTGGTCGCGCTGCCCGCGTGCGCGCTGACCACCCCCGAGCGCCCCGAGTGCCGGGAGCAGACCCCGGTCGCGTCCACCCTCGACGCCGCCACCGGTGTGCTGAGCGCCGAGGTCAAGCTGCCGAGCGCCGCTCCCGCCGCCCTCGCGGCCGGTTCCGCGCCCGCCGCCGCGCCCGCCGCCGCGCCCGTCGCCGCGCCGATGGTGCTGACGGCGGCCCCGGCCGCCGACGGCCCGATGGGCAGCTACTCGGCCTCCCCGATGACGCCGTCCGCGGCGTGGGGTGCCGGTACCAACATGGGCAACTTCACCTACTCCTACGGGATCGAGGCCCCGGCCTCGATCGGCGGCGCGGCCGCCCAGGTGGGCCTCTTCTACGACTCCTCGTCCGTCGACGGCAAGACCTCCTCGACCAACGCGCAGTCCTCCTGGATGGGCGAGGGCTGGGACTACCGGCCCGGCTACATCGAGCGCAGCTACAAGAGCTGCGACACCGCGGGCATCACCAACTCCGGTGACCTGTGCTGGGCCGGGCAGATCGCCTCGCTCAACCTCGGCGGCCACTCGGGCGCCCTGGTGCGCGACGACAAGACCGGCACCTTCCGCCTCCAGGGCGACGACGGCACCCGGATCGAGCGGCTCACCGGCGCGGCCAACGAGGCCCGCAACGGCGAGTACTGGCGCGTCACCATCACCGACGGCACCCAGTACTACTTCGGGATCAACCACCTGCCCGGCGGGAACCGGACCGACCCGGCGACGAACTCCGTCGCCTACCAGCCCGTCTACTCGCCGAACAGCGGGGACGACTGCTACGACGCGGCCAAGGGCAAGTCCTCCTGGTGTCAGGAGGGCTGGCGCTGGAACCTCGACTACATCGTCGACCCGCACCAGAACCTGACGACCTTCGCGTACCAGCAGGACGTCAACTACTACAGCCGCGGCGGTGGCCAGAACAACGGCACCGGCGCGCTGACCGCCTACGTGCGGGCCGACCAGGTCACCGAGATCGGCTACGGCCAGCGCCTGCCCGAGCAGATCGCGGCCAACGGAACGGCCAAGCCGGCCGCCAAGATCGTGTTCAGCACCGAGGAGCGCTGCAGCGCCTCGGGCAAGGTCACCTGCACCAAGGCCGAGCGCGTCGTCGCCAACCAGTCCAACTGGCCCGACACCCCGCTCGACCAGGCCTGCGCCGCCTCCGGCGCCTGCACCAACTACTCGCCCACCTACTGGTCCCCGCTGCGGCTGTCGAAGATCGCCACCCAGGTGCTCAGCGGGTCCGCGTACACCACGGTCGACACCTGGGACCTGAAGTACTCCTTCCCCGACCCGGGGGACGGGACCAAGCCCTCGCTGTGGCTGTCCTCCATCACCCGCACCGGGAGCAACGGCCAGTCGGCCATCGCGCTGCCGCCGGTGACGTTCACGGCCCGGCAGGTCGCCAACCGGGTCGACGGGCTGGTGCCCGCCGCGCCGATGTTCAAGCGGCCCCGGATCCAGCAGATCACCACCGAGACCGGCGGGCAGATCAACGTCGTCTACGCCGAGCCCGAGTGCACCCGCACCGGCAACCACATGCCGGCGTCGGCGGACAACAACCAGATGGCCTGCATGCCGGTGAAGTGGCACCTGCCCGATTCCTCGGCCAAGGACCCGGTCAGCGACTGGTTCCACAAGGTCCTGGTGTCGGACGTGACCGAGAAGGACTCGATCACCGGCACCGACCTGATCAAGACCACCCACTACGAGTACGGCGGCGGCGCTGCCTGGCACCGCAACGACAGCGAGCTCGCCGACCCCAAGACCCGCACCTGGGACGACTTCCGCGGCTACCAGACCGTCACCACCACCACCGGTAGCGGCAACGCGGGCGAGGCGCCCAAGACCCAGAGCGTCAGCACCTACCTGCGCGGCATGAACGGGGACGTGACCGGGAGCGGGACGAGGAACGTCTCCGTCTCCTTCACGCCCTACCCCGGCGCCGCCGCCGTCACCCACACCGACGACCCGTGGCTGACCGGATCGGTGCTGGGCAGCCAGACCTTCGACCGGGCCGGCGGCACCGTCGTCTCGGCGAACTCCACCTCCACCAGCGACCCCGTCGTCACCGCGACTCGCGCCCAGTCGGGGGGCATGCCGGACGTCGTCGCCCGGTTCACCGCCACCAAGACCACGGACAAGAGCTACGGCCACCTGGCCGACGGCTCCTGGCGCACCACCACCAAGGTCCGCACCTCCGACCCCGATCCGGACCACGGCAACCGCCCGCTCCAGGTCGACGACCAGGGCGACGGCACCCCCGGCGCGCCCGAGACCTGCCTCACCACGACCTACGCCAAGAGCACCGACCCGATGATGGTCATGCTGTCCTCCGGGACCACGACCGTCGCGGGCCCGTGCGGCACCAAGGCCGGCACCGGCACGACCCTCTCCGAGACCCGCGGTTACTTCGACGGGCAGCCGTTCGGCGAGGCCCTGGGCACCGGTGACCCGACCTCCTCGTGGACGGTCGACCACTACGACGCCAGCGGCCAGGCGGTCTACGCCCAGCTCACCACGACCACCTACGACGCCTACGGCCGGTCGCAGTCGGTGACCGGGCCGGACGGTGCCACCACCACGACCGCCTACACCCCGGCCACCGGCTCGCTGCCGGTCAAGACCACCGTCACCGGTCCGATGGGCGCCACCTGGGCCACCAGCCAGACCGTCGACCCCGGGCGCGGCCAGCCGCTGGTCTCCACCGACGAGAACGGCCGCGCCGTCACCCGCAAGTACGACGCCGTCGGCCGGCTCGTCGCGGCGTGGCAGCCCGACCGGCCCACCACCGAAGCCGCCAACTACGTCTTCGAGTACGCGCTCAACGGCACCACCGCCGCCTCCGTGGTCACCACCAAGACCCTGCGCGAGGACAAGAGCTACAACGTCAAGACCGAGCTGTACGACGGTCTCGGCCGGATCCGGCAGACCCAGCGCACCACCGCCCTGGGCGACGACGGCCGACTGATCACCGACACCGCCTACGACTCGCACGGCTGGGCGATCAAGACCTCCGAGGAGCACTTCGACCCGAAGAACCTGCCGAACGGCACGGTGTTCGTGTCGCAGGACTCCCAGGTGCCCGCCCAGACCTGGGTGACGTACGACGGCATGGGCCGCGCCACCACCAAGGCGTTCATGTCCTACGGGCAGCAGCAGTGGGTGACGTCGGCGGCCTACCCCGGCGTCGACCGCACCGACACCACCCCGCCCCAGGGCTCCTTCCCCACCAGCGTGTTCACCAACGCCCGGGGCAAGACGTCCCAGATGTGGCAGTACCGGACGGCCACGCCGACCGGACAGGCCTCGGACGCCGACGTCACCTCCTTCGCGTACACGCCCTCCGGTGAGATCGCCAAGCGCACCGACTCCTCGGGCAACGCCTGGACGTACGCCTACGACCTGCGCGGCCGTCAGACCAGCTCGACCGATCCCGACACCGGCACCACGCAGACCAGCTACGACGCGGCCTCCAACATCGCCTCCACCACGGATGCCAAGGGCAACGTCCTCGCCTACTCCTACGACGTCCTCGGACGCAAGACCGGCCTGTACACCGGCTCCGTCTCCAGGGCCAACCAGCTCGCGGGCTGGACCTACGACACCGTGTCGGGGGCCAAGGGCAAGCCCGCCTCCTCGACCCGCTACATCGGCGGGGCCGACTCCGGCAAGGCCTACACCCAGGCCGTCACGGGCTACGACACGGCCTACCGTCCGCTCGGCAGCACCACGACCATCCCGTCGAACGAGGCCGAGCTCGCGGGCACGTACACCACGCACAACGAGTACTCGGCGGTCCTCGGCTCCCTGGAGCACACCGACCTGCCGGCGATGGGGGGCCTGCCCGCGGAGGGCATCGACTACCTCAACACCAACACCGGTCTGATGATCTCCTCCGGTGGCCTGAGCACCCTGGTCACCGACGTCCAGCACGACGAGCTGGGGCGGCCGATCGTCACCACGGTCGGCGACATCGGCAAGGAGGTCGTCTCCACCCAGCAGTACGACGCCGCGACCGGGCGCCTCGTCAACTCCTACCTGGACCGGCAGCTCGGCACCACCACGCTGGACTGGACCTCCTACACCTACACGCCCTCCGGCCGGATCACGTCCGTCAGCGACGTGCAGAACGCCCTGGGCACCGACACCCAGTGCTTCACCTTCGACCACCTCGGACGCCTGACCAACGCCTGGACGGACACCGGCGGCACCACCACCCGGCCCAGCGGAAGCTGGACGGACACCAGTGGCCACACCACCGGCAGCGGTAGCCCCACCTCCGTCCCCGGCATCGGCGGCTGCACCAACGCCAACGGCCCCGCCGTCAGCGGCAGCCCGGCCAAGACCTCGGTCGGCGGGCCGGCCCCGTACTGGCAGAGCTACACCTACGACGCCACCGGCAACCGCACCGGCCTGACCCAGCACGACCCGGCCGGCGTCACCGCCAAGGACATCACCACCGTCCAGACCTTCGGCGCCCCCGGCTCCGTCAACACCAAGACCAGCGCCCCGAACACCGGCGGTGGCACGGGCGGTCCGCACGCGCTGCTGACCAGCACCACCACCTCCCCGGCCGGGACGAAGAAGGCCACCTACCAGTACGACGCGCTCGGCAACACCACGGCCGTCACCGACACCACCGGCACCACGTCCCTGACCTGGGACGGCGAGGACAAGCTCGCCACGGTCACCAAGACCGGTGAGTCGGAGGGGACTTCGTACCTCTACGACGCCGACGGCAACCAGCTGATCCGGCGCGACCCCGGTCGCACCACGCTCAACCTCGGTGCCGACGAGCTCACCCTGGACACCAGCAAGTCCGGTTCCAGGTCGATGTCCGACGTGCGCTACTACAGCGCGCCCGGCGGCATCACCATCACCCGGGTCACCGCGACGACCGGTGGCGGCAAGATCGTCTACCAGTGCGCCGACCCGCACGGCACCAACGGCGTCCAGATCGCCACCGACGCGGCCCAGACCGTGACCCGTCGGCCCACCGACCCGTTCGGCAACCCGCGCGGCACCCAGCCCGACCCGGCCACCTGGGCCGGCGACAAGGGCTTCGTCGGCGGCACGCTGGACCCGTCCACCGGGCTCACCAACCTGGGAGCCCGCGAGTACCAGCCCCTGACCGGACGGTTCCTCAACCCGGACCCGCTGCTGGGCGACACCGATCCCCAGCAGTGGAACGGGTACGCCTACAGCGGCAACGACCCGATCAACGCCAGCGACCCCAGTGGCCTGTACGGCAGCTGGTGCGCGACCCGGGAGTGCGCGGAGGGGACCACCAAGGGCCCGGCCGGCTTCTGCGCGACCATCGAGTGCGCCATCGGCACCTCGGGCACCGACCCGGCGGCCCTCCACCCGACCACGATCAGCAACGGTTCGGGTAGTGCGGACAACGGCGGTTCCGGTGGTGGTGGCGGCGGCGGTGGCGGCGGTGGCGGCGGTGGCGGCACCAGCGGTGGCGGCGGTGGTGGCGGCGGCAACGGCCGAGGCACCCAGAAGTGCGGCTCGTGGCTGTCCTTCTCCGGCATCGGCTGCCACGCCAGCAACGGGGCCAAGCGCGCCCAGAACTTCACCACCGACCACCCGGTCGTGCGTGAGATCGTCGTCGCGACGGTGACCACCATCGCCGGCGCGGTCTGCTACGGCGGCGGCGCGGCCAGCGGACTCGCCACCGGTGGCACCACCACGGTGGCGGCCGCCGCAGGCTGTGGCGCGGCAGTGGGCGCCCTGGGAGCCGGTCTCAACAACATGTTGGACGGCAACGCGGACCACTCGACCAAGGCCGTGTTGACAGAGGAGCTGACCGGAGCGGCCTGGGGCGCGCTGGGCGGCGCCGTGGGGGCGAGGACCGGGTGCAACAGTTTCCCGGCCGGTACCCAGGTGCTGCTCGCCGACGGGAGCACCAAGGCCATCGACCGGCTCGCCGTCGGCGACCAGGTCACGGCCACCGCACCCACCACGGGTGAAACGGTTCCCCAGCCTGTCGTCGCCACCATCACCACCCCTGACGACCAGGAGTTCACCGACCTCACCATCGAGGCCAAGCCTGGGGACCGAGCCCCGCCGGCCGGTGCCCTGGCCCCGGCTCAGACCCTCACCACCACCTGGTACCACCCCTTCTGGGACGTCACCACCGACCGGTGGACCGGCGCCTCCGAACTCCAGCCCGGTGACCAGCTCCGCCAGCCCGACGGCAGCACCATCACCGTCACGGCCGTCCGGAACTACCAGCAGGCCGACAAGGTCACCTACAACCTCACCGTCGACCAGTTCCACACGTACTATGTGCTGGCGGGGGCCACGTCGGTCCTGGTCCACAACTGCGTCCCCGACGATCTCCGCGGCTATGCGGACTTCCTCCGGCGCTACTCGAAGAAGAACGGTGTCATGTATGCCGCGAAGTACACGTCGCCTTCGGGGCGGAGTTACTTCGGCTACAACGGACACGATCTGACGCCGGAGCCGGGTGGACTGCTTGAGTCCGTCACCAACTCCTTGGGCAAGGCAGGGCACACCGGGTGCGCCGAAACGATGTGTCTCATTTTGGCCGAGCGGGCCGAAGGGGCCGCAGGAATCAAGGGTGGGCGCTTCGATGTGTCGAAGGTGCGCGGCCTCGCCTCCGGGGGCACCGCACATGGCACCGAAGGATACGCATGTTCGACGGCATGCCAACCCAGGCTCGATTTCCTGGGTATCAGATACCGAAAGAACCCCAAGCCCTGATAGGAGGCCGATATGTCCGTAGCGGATGACGTGCGGAACTTCGAGGAGTCGGCAAGGCGTCTGGTCGACGTGGTCTTCACGGACGACACGGCCTACTTCGACGCGTTGCCGTCAGTGATCGACCAGGAGCTCGGAACTCCACTGGGGGGCCTGACCGCTGCCATCGAGGAGGGGCGAAGCCTGGCCGACGTGCGTGTCGCCGCGACGTTGGTCGTGGAAGTGGCCGAGGACTTTCGTGCGCAGATGCCGGAAGACCTCGCTCTGCTGATTGACGATCTGAGCGCGGCGCTGCGGCGACTCGGGTAGTTTCAGTGGCCGGCCCGCAGAAGTGAATGCGCCACGGAGGCCCCGCCGGACTGATCCGGCG